>JAUXOG010000054.1 GCA_030682385.1 Bacteroidota bacterium | reverse complement strand
AGGTCAATCCAATCGATGTTTATAACGCCGTCGATATCAATGCCTTTCTCTTCGCGTGAGTACGAGTTCTCGTCGATGAGTTTGCCGATTAACACGGTATCTGATGTTTGCTCCATAGATAAACCGTGAGAAAATAACCATAGTTTTCGGTGACAAACAAAGTAATAGTTTATATGTGTTCCGGTGGTCAAGTGTCAAATTAATTACAATTATGTAAGCGATATCATTTTCGCAAGCGCCTTTTTTTTGATTCTGTCCGTTGTAGATGCTTCTCCGAGCATACTGAAGATCAGTTCGAGATCGTTCATGTGATCCCAAAGATTATCCGACGGCTTCGCCAATCCCTTATAATCTTTATATTCAGCCGGTGTCAGGTTAAAGGTTGCTTTGGATATTTCAGAAGTCAATATCGCAAATTCTTTCTTTTCTTTTACACCTCGTTTTTTCCACTCATCTGTTAATTCATCTCTTATCGCAATTCCACGTATTCGCTTTTCGACCCACTCATCAGAATATCCTTTTGCTTTATAAAGTTCTCTCATCCGCTTGGAAGCCAATTCCGGATTCTCAATTTCTTCCAAGCGCTCGTATCCAACACGAGCAAGCCAGCGTTTAAAGGGTTCGGCTTTGGGTGAAGGAATGGATTGGATGATTCGCAGCAGTCCTTCAACGTTTGCGCATTGTGTTTTCCGTCTTTTCCCGTCTGGGGCGATAAGTTCAAGAGGGGGACAAATTGTCCCCCAGTTGGAATTTAACTCGGGGTCTCTTTTCCGCATCTTTTTGATGTAATCTTTCGCATTAACGGTATCCGTCAATGCTTCTACAACGTCTGCAACGGAGAAATGCCACTTCTGTTCTTCGATGTTCCAGGCGGAGCGGATTTTTTTCGACTCAAATAATTTTATAGCATTCATACGTTTTTCCTTTTTTAATTCACATCATAAGGTTTCCTTCTTCAAAGTTTGAAACTTGCCGAGGGAAACACCATCCGATGTTTGTTCCACCTGCACACCGCGACAAAAAAGCCAAAGCTTGCGATGGCAGACGAAGTAGTAGTTCAAGTGAGTACAGAATAGTAGGTCGGATTATTAATCCGACTTAACATATCATCATTCGTCAGCATAAATATTCCGATTTACTGATGCTCAAAGTTTCAGACGGAGCGGATTTTTTTGAAGTTTAAAAGGCAATTTTTATCATTGGTTTTCATAATCAAATGATAGCATCATTTCTTTTAATTTATTTTCCGCATTTTCAAGAGCATTTAGCTCACCGCCAGCGCCAGCTATATAACCGTTACATGGCAAAGTAATAAATAGATTAGCGCCAACCGCTCTATCAATTATTGGTTTTGCACTTCTTTCTTTTTCTTCATTTAAATCAGCTCTTATTGTTGCGGCAATTTTATTCGCATTATCACTAATGGCAATTGCAAGAGTTTCCATCAAACTAAATGTTCTTGATTGGTTACTCGTAATACGCCAGTCAATTAATCCTTTGGCAACAGCATCAATAATTGTATTACGTCTTGCTTCTGGACATAACAAGCATTCGCCAAAAACGTTTTTACTTTTAATCCAGCCGTCAGCTATTAATTTTTCTTTTATTTCATTAGTTAATTCCGGTTCGTGAACATTAGTAGAAATACAAAATAAAGTTCTTAAATCCACGGCCACATCATAAATAAACAAACCAGTTGCACGAGTATTGTCTGGTATCCAGTTCCGGCGGGGTAGAACCCTTTTGTTTTCAGAGAGAAAACTTTTAATTTCCTCTTCAGTCATAACTCTTCCAGCAGTATCTTTTACTATCACCGGATGCTGATTTGGATTATTACTTCTATCAAATGTCAAATTTTCTTTATCCCATTCTAATCCACCAAGTAATGGATGTAAAGGCCTCATTGCAGAGATAGAAAATGCACTTCTTCTTTTTACTGGTGTGACACCAGTTTGTGCACGCATCCAACCACCAAGTAACTGATCGGTATAGGAAGGATCACATGGTGACCACGGTTCTTTATTTGCAATGTTTTTATCATTGGTTATTTCATAGTTAAATGTGATTGGAGCTTGTGGTTCATTTAGGGATTCAAGTACTGAATCAAGAATTGATCTTTTAACTTGTTGACCACTTGAATAAGCACAACGCACACCAAACTGTTGATCGTAGTACGACTTTTGCCCCTCTTGAACACAGAATACCGTATGTTCTACACGACGAAGACCACGTAAATAAATAAAATTATTCATTTCTTTTCTCCTTTAAGATTTTTGTTGGTTAAATAAACATATTTAAATTTTAGTAAGGTAAGAAAGTAAGGGAACTTGTCTGCTTGCATTTTATCAATTTCCTCAACTAATGCGTTGAAAAAATCGTTTTTACTTCCCTCAATCAAAGGAACAAGGTTTTCTATAAATGCTCTTCGAGAAACTGAATCCAATAGTATTTTAACTTTATTTGATTCGGTTGTCTTTCCTCTTGAAGATTTTGATGCATAAGATAACAGCATATTAGCTGCTTCTTCAGCTTTCTGAATTATAGTTTTGTTATTTAGCATAGCTATCACCCATGATAAGTAAATGTTATAGTTAATTAAATTTTTCTCGTCTCTCTTAAATTTTATTTCTTTTGCTTCTTTATTTTTACTTGGTAAATATTCTTTTAGACCTTTAGGCTCAATTTCTTTTAACCCGATAGCACCATTTTGACAAACATATTTAAATGAATACTGAGTAGTATAAACATCCTCTATTGCTTTTTTAAGATTTACATCAAAGTCGCCAAACAGAAGATTATACATCTCAATTTCCCGTTTTATCTCAGGAAGATTGATTTGTATAAATCCTATAGTAGTATTTGTTTGCCCTAAGTTATAGACATAAGCCATTAATTTTCCGTTTGGGAATTTTTTGGCAATCGCAAATAATACTTTGATCCAACTTTGAGTTGGTATTGCAGCCCCTTCTTTTTTAACTTCAACTGGATTGAATAATTTTGTGAGGTAATCATTATTGTTCAGAGCATAACTTAACCACTGTCCGTTCCAAGTTTCTATTTGATTTCCTTTTAGAATTCCAGTTTCATTCAAGAGTTGTCTATATTTACACCAACCTTCATAAATTATTTTTAATATTTCCGGATTATCAATTAGCATTACGAGACCACCAGCCATTCCAATACCAAAACCAGCTCCAATCCAAGAATAGTAAATATCATGGCTTTCAATAGGAAGAGTTAAAGAAGTAATCTGACCAGATGTTGTAGCTGTATCATCTGCCGCACCAAAACCAATCGAAAAACTTGCGTCTGGTTTTAAGGTTCTTACTTTGTTGTGTAATTCTTCCAGTTTTTGTGCCCTCTGTTCTTTGCTGGGGGGTCTACTTGATTTATATCCTTGAACAAATGGAGAATTAATCGTCCAATGGAAATATTTTGGATGATCATAAAAAAGAGGGAAATATACTTCGTTGAAAAATTCTTTTGGAGTTCTCTCTTTCTTTTCTTCTTTATTTATTAATTCAACCAACTTTTTACCAATTACTGACGCATACATAATTAAACTCCGTTCTACTTATAAAAAATTTGATACTTCTTTTAATACAAGTCCTTTAGTTGAGTCGTACAATTCATCGGGTATAATAAATGGCCACGAACCGCATTCTAAACGTCCAACAGTTTGTAACTTTTTACTAAAAATCATTTTTGCAGAGATTGGTATCTCATAAGGAATTTTTTCTTCTGCTTTAGCTTTTAGATATTTCTCTTTATCCGATTCAATAATGCAGCTGGCGGTTTCAATCTCAAGCATCTCTAGCAATACGGATTTTGGGTAATCGCATAACTTGGGAATGCGAAATCCATTTTCGTTTATTATGCTATGGGAAATTAGTGTCCCGATATTTATAGAGGGATAAACTTTATCCAAAATACACTGAATCTCATTTTCTTCTAACAAAGATTCATTTGGCAGTTCATCAAAACTTTTTTCAACAATTTCGTATCTATAGGGTAAAGTATCGTTTTTCTTTTGAGGCGGTTTTATTACATGAACATTTTTAAATACTCCAATTGTATTAATATTACGCCTTCTGTTTATTCTACCGAATCTTTGAATTAAACTATCCAGAGGCGCGGCATCGGTAATCATTCTATCAAAACTAATATCCAAGCTTACTTCAACAACTTGTGTCGATACAACGATACATGGGGCATCCTTTTCATCAAATTCTTTTTTGATTTTTTCTTCTAAATATGATCTATCGATTCTCTTATATCTGCTATGTAAAAGCATTTTGGGAATCGATGGGAATAAATGATCAATTACATCAAATCTTTCTTGAGCTGTATTTACACGGTTACATACAATAAGAACTTTTTCTTGATTATTTAAAGCATCCTTGATTATCTCAAGAGTTTCTTCAAAACTTTCATTTTTATGAATGATGTGTCTGTTGAAAGTTTTAAGTTCCTTTTCTGTTAATGTTACGCGATAAGCAAACGACTCACCACCTAATAAACTATAAATAATATTTTGCAATTCTGTTGGCATAGTTGCACTTCCAACGTGGATTTTACAATTCAACCTTATAAGCACTTTTATAATCTCATAAACAATAGCCATTGATACTTCAGTATAAGAATGTATTTCATCAAGAATTACATCAGTACCATAAAGATCGAGAGCTATTGCTTCATAGCCCTTTGTCCCTAATGCAACTGAAGCGATTTGATACGGAGTCAATACTTTTATTGAAGCGCCGCTTAACGGTTGTAATAATTTTTCTTCATATACTTTATTTGTTTTATCAATAATCAGTTTGCTTGAAGCGTGCAATACACGAATATCATCATTCGGACAAGTATCTTTTATTCTCTTATACATCGCGTTGATGGATGCTTGAAAAGGCAATGTATAAAAAATTCTTCCTTTACAACGTTTGATTAGAAAATCTGTTTTACCAGCTCCAGTTGGGGCAACTACAAGAGTATGAGGACGTTTATCAGATGTATTTACAATTGACAAGTGATATAAATCACTTCTTCTTTTATCATCAAAGAAAAAACTAAGATCTGGTTTATGAAAAGATTTTCTGATTTGTTCTTCAGTTTGTTCTATTAATGCAGAAGCAAAATGATCGGCAGCAACTAATAAACCACGCCATTCAGACCAGCCCAATTTCTCTCTTTCACAATAATCAACCGTATACTTGAAAGCTCCTTCTGCTTCAGCTTTGTTAATAACTTTTGTGTCATAACCAAAATATTTCAGAACATCAAATGCAGAATTTGACCACAACTCCCAATGTTCTGCGTGTCTTTCAAAAATAGGTTTATCACCATAAGCATTTACTAAATCAAGTATCCCTTTCCCGTTTGAATTATCGACTTGTGCTTTAACTGACTTATGATGGCCAATCACCATTTCAATTAAATAAGCCCATTTTGATTGTGGGAAAACGGGCAAAAATAAAATTGATGATATTTCATGTCTTAATGGTATTTCAGTAAGGAAATCAAGTGGATCAAACTCATCTTTCTTCAACTTGTTTTGGAACGAAGGGTGAATTTTACCAAGATCATGCAGTACCGCACCTATTCGCGCTATATCTAAATCAAGGTTTGAATTTGATGCCACTTTTTGAACAGCAGAAACAACATATTGAATATGATCAATAAGTTTTGTCCCGCCATTTTTTTCTCCTTTAGCAAGGAGCAAATGAATATTATCACTCATTCTTCTGATTCACTTTTTACTGGATTCCCGTGAATTTCCATTCGTCCATACATTGGATTTGCATTTTCAAAACGGTTGAAACCAACCATAAAAGATTCTTCGCTTTTACCAAAGATTAGCTCGAAACCTTCTATCATATTAAAATCATCTTCGCTCATTGTTCTTATTTCTTCTTCTGGAAATAAAAGATCCTCATTTCTACAAAGGCAGATATGTTCCATCGAGGCCTTCTCTGCGTCTTGCAAATTTTCAAATGCCAAATGGAGGACGGGATTTATCATTACACCTCTATTCAATATTGCTTTGGGTCTGGATGCAATTTGCCTTTTCACAATAAATGATTTTGGATGAATTTGTTCTTGCTGTATAGAAATTGATTTGTAGGATAAACGATGCCTTTTAATTTTTTGTACGGAAGAATTACCCAACAATTCCGGAAATAGTTTTAATTCAATTCCCAACACAATTGATGGTGTTAAAAACTGTTGACTAAAAGTTTCACCATCTCGTACTGCCGTCCACGGTTTGATAAATCCAAATGGACCGCTATATTTTATGATATAAAGCATTAGTTTTTCCTTTCCAATAATTTAACAAAGTGCTCCGAAACCACTACCCGTTGAATGACCAACACCAACATCCCACGCAAATGATACAACTTCTTGATTGCCTTCAACTATAATTGGGCACAAGCTTGCTCGGTTCTGTATTCCTTTGATCGTAACAAGCTTCGTTCTCGCTTTTGTATATGTTCTATCAAATCTCACTTGAACTCTATCTGCAATCATGCCCGCTTTTCCTAACTTTGTTTTTAGTGTCTGGGTCAGCAATGCATCTGTTTCAGGGTTATCATATAAAAGGTGTTTTAATCCTACTCCATCATATTTTCGAATTAGAACAGGACTTGCGACCATAAATCTATATGCCGTACCAAATTGTGGAGTATCTTGAATTTTTACCTCCTTTACTTTCATACCACAGCAAACTTCAGGTTCAGTCAATACATTTTTTAAAACCAACTTAGCAGATTCGATATCAAAGAAGCTTATAAACCACTTTGAACCGTTAGGGAAATCCAAATTGTCATTTTCTATCTTACCCTCAAATAGCCAGCTTAAAGAATATAAACTAACATCATCATGAATTTTATTTAAACCAAGCCATTTGTGTAATGCACCAATCAAGAAATGTTGGTAATCAAATGGTACTGGTTCAGTGTTCGGTGTTAAATCAAAATAAAGTCTCATGTTTATTTTTCCTTTTCCATTTTTAGCTTTTTCATAGTTCGTTCAAAGTTACTCATATCTTTTTCTTTTCACAAGCTTCAATTTTCAGTTTGCTATTTTTATCATTTGTATTATAATAAGTCTTTAAATATCTTCCCCACAATTTTATTCTGTACTTGTATGTACCACTCGACTAATGGTGTTTCGGTCAAAATCTGGCGGAGTGCCTTTTGAACACGAGATGCCTGTTCGTTATCGAGTCGTTCGTGTGCGATGTCGCTCGCCTTGATAATGAAATCGAGCTCCTTGTCTGTATCAATGTTTCGTACCGCTTCGCTTACTGCACGGGTAAGCAGTATTGCCCAGCGTATTATGGACTGTTCTTCAAATGTTGGTTCTGCACCGTGCTTAATTTCATTCAATCTGTCGAGCGAGAAACCAATTTCGTACAGCGGAACTTCAGCATATGGGATGTAAACCCAAGTTCGCTTTGGCAAATAAGGGTATTGACTATCGAGTGCATCGGCCCAAGCAAAATCTTCGGGTGAAATATCAACCTCGACATTCCTATTATTCAACACCAGTTTCCATCTTTCCATTTTGTTTTTTTCCCTTTTTGTTTATCTATTGCAATTGACCTTAACCTCATTTACTCTTCCGCGAACTTCTTAATAACGTCGTAGAACTTAACAATTGCTTTCGCTTTACTTTTACCAAACGTAAACCATTGCCACGAATTTTCGGGCGATGCGTTGTCAACCAATGGAATCTGTATAACCGGTTTGTCATTAAATTCTCCAATTACGGGTTGTACTTCTTTTTTATCTGCTTCCATAATACCCATGATAAACAGTTAATCTATTTCATTTTGTATTTTGAATATTTTCGCAATCGCAACTTATACGCCTGTTTATAAATAGAATATAATGTTCGTCCTAGATGCTGTGCGATTTGCTTACAGCGCGTCGTAAGGTAGTTGTGTTGCAGAAATTCATTATCGTGTTCAGTCCAGATTTTTCTTTCCCGCTTTCTAACTCCGAGGATATTAGCTCTCACATAAATTGTAGAGGGTGTTCGTTGAAGTTTCTGTGCAATCTCTCGAATTTTCATCTTACTATACCAGTGACACACGAATTTATCTTCATCCTCTGTCCAACGATTATGCTTTCCATCCTCCCTTTTCAATCCAAGAAGTTTTGCTTTCATAGAGACAACATGTGGTTGTCGCCGAAGTCTCTGTGCAATCTCTCGAATTTTCATCTTACCATACCAACTACGTAGGAAGTCAACCTCCTCCTTCGTCCAAGAACGATGTGCCTGAAAGACAAGTCCAAAGAGATGTGCTTTCATGCTTACGGTGCTATAAGGCCGTCCTAACTGCTCGGCAGCATAGGAAGGTCCCCATTTGGAATATATTTGTTTCAACTTTAATGTCTCGTCGGGTTGCCAACGTCTTCGTTGTTTATATATCGTTTTCAATTTGAACTCCAATTTGTGATTTTTTTTTTAATTTTCAGAATGAACAACTACAAACATGCCAAACCCAAGTGAATTCTTCTCGCCTATACCACATCTGTATGCGATTTGTATCAACTCTTTTGAACCGCTCAATTTGAACGGCGCAATAAATGCTTTTAATCTTGTTTCTTCGGGTTCATTTTCTTTTATCGTAATCAGTTTAGAAACTTTTGCCTCTCCGCCGCGTCGGTGAATATACTCCTCATCAACAGCAAATATTAAATTATTATCCTGGGGTTCGGTTTCATAAATGGTTTTATATTTCCATATTAAATTATCTTTTATTGCCTTCGATAAACGATTATCCAACGCCAGCAAATAATCGGGTTGATTATTTGCTGATTTTACCGAAACGCTTATAGGGGCAAGCGCGGTGCATTTCAGATCTCCGTTCAGTTCAGGTTCTGGCAGAGATTCAACAAGCTCTATTTTAAATGTTGTATGACAAACATCCCTCAAACCTATTGGCAGTTCCTGGGTTTCAAATATACCAATTATAAAATTTTGAATGAAGGTGTTGTCAAAAAATGAGGTTACTTGCAGTTGCGGTTGATCAGTACTGTCCAATAATAAAACATTCTTGTTTACCTTCGCAGGATATTTGAAGAAAAGTTTTGAAAATGTAAAAAACTTAAACCTGCGGTTATGGGTTGTGGGGTAACCTTTGCTGTGGAGTAATTCGGCGAATTGAGGTTCGGCTTTATTCAAGATTTTATAAATCGCAGCCGAAAGTGGATACTGGTAATTTATCGGGATAGCGGGGCTTTTTTCTAATGCTTTAAGTGTTAGTTTAATTCTCAAAAGTGTTGTCTTTCCTTTTTTTTCCACTTGAAATATGAGAAAAAAGAATTTTAAAGTCAAACAACATAAGTGAATCTAAATGTAGGTCGACGAGACTCGTCGAACTACAGTGAATGGGGTTTAATTCTAATTTACTTATCTGATTTCAGCAGAGTACGATCTGGTTCGACTCGTCGCGTAGCTCCTCGCTCACCACAAGCAAACTAGTAGAGACACGCCATGGTGTGTCTCTACAGGATTCCATTTCTACTATCCCCCTGAATTTCATCAAATAAAAAAGCCTCCTGTAGTGGAGGCTTTGCTTTGTCGGAACGGCGGGATTTGAACCCGCGACCCCTTGCACCCCAAGCAAGTGCGCTAGCCGGGCTGCGCTACGTTCCGAGTTGTAATTAAATTTTCAATAAATTTTCTTTTCTTATGAGATTTTATTTCGCGTTCTCGAATGACTGCTTCGCTACGGGTTTCATACTTTTCATAGTAGATTAACTTCCATGGACAATATAATACGAACCATTCTTTTCACTTTGTAATATATAAATGAAATATTAAGTCAACCTTACGAGAAATTCTTCAAAAAATTTCTTAATCTCTATTAAATCATTTCTCAACCGGTTGTCTGGCTGCTTCGGCTGAGCTGCAGCCTGCTCTCCGGTTGTTGAAACTGCTGGAATCAATTCTAATTGTTCGCCCCCATCTTCTTCGGGAACATAAGACGCCATCACTTGTTTTGCCCCTTCTATCGTATAACGCTCATCACGAAGAAGCTTTTTGATATACAAAATAAGTTTTATGTCCTTATTTGTATAAATTCTGTTACCGGCACGGTTTTTTGCCGGTTGCAAATTTTCAAACTCTGATTCCCAATACCTTAAAACGTATTGTTCTAAGTCGGTTATTTTACTCACTTCGCTGATTGAGTAATAAAGTTTTTTAATCCCCAACTGTTTCATAAGCTGCTCATTTTGATATTAATTTCGAATGAATAATAAGAAAATTCGTTTTGAAAAACAAACTACTTATTTCGCCTCAACCACCGCAAACGCTACTACTACATTTTCGGAATGCGATAGCGAGATAAATATATTGTGTTTATTAAAAGTTTCTGATATTTTCCCAGATAAAATTATTGTAGGTTTCCCAGATTCATCGTTGGTTACTTCAACATCCTTCCACCGGAAGCCACCCGACCAGCCGGTCGATATTGCTTTTGCGACAGCTTCTTTGGCGGCAAAACGAGCGGCTAAATGCTGAACATATTCTTTTTTCGATTGAGCATAGCTCAGTTCGTTTTCGGTAAATATTTTTTCTAAAAAAGTATTTCCCCACTCATTAATAATCTTCTTCATGCGATGTATTTCCACTACATCTATTCCGATGCCGCTTATCATCCGTTTTCTTTCTTTACAATTTCAATCAATTCTTGAATGTCGTTCACATCGTAATCGGCACCCGACTCGATCGTTCCGAAAGTGTTTCCGTAGCGGGCAAAAACAGTTTTCATACCGACTTTTGCAGCGCCCACCATATCACGTTCAGCCCAGTCGCCAATCATAATTGCATCGCCCCCTTTAACATTCAGCATTTCTAAAACTTTTTGAAACGGAACAGGGCTTGGCTTCCGTTCGCCGGTATCGTCGAAAGTAACAATACAATCGAATATGTGGTGGAGGTTCAGATAACACAACCGCAGCCAGGCTTCCCGCGAAGGTGCATCGGAAATAACGGCTAACTTCATCCCCATCTTTGCTAATTCTATCAGCGTCATATAAACGTGAGGATACGGAACGAGTGCAGCTTCACGCGCCCGCCTGTATGCAATTATTCCAGCCGATAAAATTTTATAATCGACTTTTTGAAATATATCATACAAAAGTTCGTCGAAAACTTTTTGGAACTCGATTCCACGTTCCTGATAAATTGCATCTATACGTTGGTGGATTTCAGATTTTTGCAAACCGATGCCTGCATCAATCATCGCATCTACAGCGGCATTAATTGCCTGCCGCTTCATCGCCATAAAATCGACGAGTGTATTATCTAAATCGAAAACAACAGCCCGTATCATTTATTTTTTTCCTTTGCGATTCGAACATTCTCGTCTTCAATATATTGCCGCACAATTGGTTTTACAAAAACATCGTCAATACCAATTTCAGCAATACCCTGCGCCAGCACAGACGTTTTGCGGTTGTCGAATAATTTTTTATTCACTACTAAAATCTTTTGTTCTTTTAAAATACAATAGCCGCCTTCAAAGTTACCTTTTTCGTAGCGGATCTTTATTCCTAATTGTGTTGCTAAAT
This sequence comes from Bacteroidota bacterium, assembly GCA_030682385.1. Taxonomy (GTDB): domain Bacteria; phylum Bacteroidota; class Ignavibacteria; order UBA10030; family BY39; genus JASEGV01. Next base: position 45,710 of record JAUXOG010000054.1, on the reverse strand, counting down.
CTTCGAGTTCTTTTATTAATGTTAAATATTCCATACTAATGTTTTTTAAACGGTTGGAAAATTATTATTGCAATAATAGTATAATAACTAAACTGGGCGATACGTGGAGCTCCGGCTAATGCTGCCATCCGGTGAATCAACAATTTTCGGAATTCAACCAAATCGCCCTTTGCAAATAAATCTTCAAAAATCATACGTCCATCGAGGATGCCGGTATAAATCTCAACGGGTGTAAAAAAGTAAAATAATATGGCACTCATAAGCAGCCATCCGTTCTTTTTCATAACCAATCGGGTGTTCGATAAATAAACGATGCCCGCAATCCAAACGGTTATATAGCCGCCTAAAACTACCATCGAGCTTTTTGCAATAAGCCCCATAATCGCGCTCTCGACCATCGGATTGATGTTTGGTTTGAACTCGAGCGTGCCCATAATCAGTATTGCATTGCTGATAACATCTCGAATGTGAACAGCCCCAAGCCAAAAAATTGTTCCAAATACAATTGCTAAAAGGGAAAGTTTGGCAGTTTTGGATTCTTTAAATATTGGAAATTCGTTCATTTCGGTTGAAAAATATGATAATTTTGTGAGATTTCAAAATGCCGGTTTATCGCTCGGCTTGATTTTGATGTAAATACTTCTGATATTTTTATAGAAAATTAATAAAGGATTTGTATGTTGACAACTCAACTCGTTGATAAAAAAATATTTTTAATTCTGTTTGCACTTTTAATTAGTTGTTCTTCTAAAAAAGAAGTTGTAAAAGAAGAATTGCCGCCGCCACCACCTGTTATTCAACAGCCGGTCATGAATCCGCGTGCAGCGATTAAAGAAAACAGTACTTTTGTAGGGGCTGTAGTAGTTACGGTCGATTTGATAGACAGTATAAATTACAAATTTAAAGTAAATCTTCAGACAGCCATCGCTGATCATTCGATGCCAACACTATTGGAACCCGGACAATCAGTGGAAGTTTTTCCGGCGTTTATTTTAGATGAAAATAATGATGTAGATATGAATAATCCTATTAATAAAAAATTACTCGAATTAAGAATTCTCAAAAAGAAAGGATATTTTATCGGCAAATTAACTGTTGCACCCGACAATAAATGTTACATAACCGAAGTAGATGTATTTCAAAACCCACCTGAAGGGGTAAATAATGAAGATTAATAAATCAGCAATACTAATTTTAATATGTGTGATCGGTTTTGGTTCCTCGCTATTATTTCAATACACAGAGAGAAATATTAGCGGACTGCATATAAGCAACCCTAAAGGCAACCGGGCGATAAATCGTGTAAAGTTGGGGCTTCCTAAATCCGATCAACCGGGTGAAGCAGTAAAATGGATGTTCGAACAACGGGCATATCCCGCTGGAAATATTCCTACAGATTGGAGAACTAAAGCATTAACGCATATCGAAAAAACAAATTTGCAAAAAACCGGTAAAGCAGCAATTAGCTGGTCAAGTGTTGGTCCGCATAATGTTGGCGGTAGAGTTCGTGCCATAGCTATCTCGAATGCTAACCCTGAAATTGTTTATGCAAGTTCTGTCAGCGGCGGAATTTTCAAATCGACAAACGGCGGATCAGCGTGGCTTCCGGTTAGCGACTTCGCTGCAAATTTAGCTATCTCATCGATAGTTATCGACCCGAACAATAACAATATTATTTACGCCGGAACGGGTGAGGGATTTTTTAATTATGATGCAGTTCGGGGTGAAGGAGTTCTAAAATCGACTGATGCCGGAGTTAGCTGGACAATTCTGAAAAACTTCAGTGGCACTGCAAGTTTTCCGTACTTCGTTAACGATTTATATTTGCGTTCTGATAGCACTAACATTTTATACGCTGCTACAAACAACGGACTTTTCAAAACGACTAATTCGGGAAATAATTGGAGTTTTATACATCAAGGTTCTTCTTCCGTCCGAGCCACTCAGATAGTCGGCGACCCTTTAACGCCTGCTACTTTTTATGTATGCTATGGAAATCATTCGCAAGATGGAATTTACAAAACTATAAACGGCGGCGGAGCGTTTACAAAATTAGCCGGTGGTTTTCCAACTGCAGGATATAATCGGATTGCTTTAGCCGTCTCGAAAAGCAATCCAAATATTTTATTTGCTTCATTAGATTCTGCTTCATTACATTATACACACAGCATTCAAAAATCTACAGACGGAGGAGCGACTTGGACAACTGTAGCAAAACCAATTGATATTGAATTAGGTGGTTCACACTTAGGTGGGCAGGGTTGGTACAACAATGTTATCACCGTTCATCCGACCGACCCGAATATCGTATTTACTGCCGGTATTAATTTATTCAAATCTACAAACGGCGGAACGAGCTGGTCGATGATTGCATTCGGTTATCCTACTTATACAGCACCTCCTAATAAATATCCTTATGTTCATGTCGATCATCACGAAATAGAATTTCATCCAACAAATTCTGCTATAATATATTTTGGAACTGATGGCGGAGTTTTCAAATCCACAAATACAGGTTCTACCTTCACTGAACTTAACAACGGTCTGGCAACGACTCAATTTTATAGCGGCGCTGTTCACCCGACATCTGAAATTTACTACGGCGGAACTCAGGATAACGGAACGTTGAAATCCAATACTATTCCAAACTGGTCAATGGTTTTTGGCGGCGACGGCGGCGCAACTGCTGTAGATTACAACAACGCAAGCACAGTTTTTACAGAGTATGTAAATCTAAACATTCAAAAAACTACTGATGCCGGCATCAATTGGGCTAAGGCAATGTCGGGTATTCCCACAACCGCCGGTCATTACGACGGAACTACAGATCGGGTTTTATTTATTGCTCCGTTTGTGATGGACCCGACTAATCCACAAATATTAGCTGCCGGAACTTACAGAATTTTCCGCACAACAAATTCGGCAACTTCGTGGACATCAAATAACATCGACGTAACCGGAGATGGGACGGGTGCTATAGGTTCAAAAATTTCTGCAATTGCAATTGCAAAAAAATCATCTGCATTTATTTATATCGGGACTACAGGTTCAGGTACATCAACCTCGCGCATTCAAATTACAACTAACACCGGAACAAGCTGGACAAATGTAACCAAACTACCACTGCCCAATCGCTGGGTTACAAGCATCGCAGTTGATACAGCCGACACCGACTACGTTTTAGTTGGATATTCAGGATACAATACAAATACGCCGGCAACTCCCGGACACATTTTTTTAACAACTAATCGGGGTACTACTTGGGCTGATGTCAGCGGCGATTTACCTGATGTGCCGGTAAACGCAATCATAATCAACCCGAGCAATAACAATCATTTGTTAGTCGGAACCGATTTAGGTGTTTTTGAAACTATGAACGGCGGTACAAATTGGGTGCAGCAAAATCTCGGTTTGGCAAATGTTCAAATTGCAGATTTAGATTTACGCCGCGATAACTACGTGTTTGCAGCAACACACGGCAGAGGAATGTTTAAGCTAAGTTTCCCTCTCAGTATGATTGCTCCAAAAGATACAATCTATCCTGGCGATGCAAACAACGATGGGATAGTTGATTCACGTGATTTATTACCAATTGCATTTTATTTCAATGTATCTGGTTCTCCACGTAATAACGCTTCATTAAATTGGGTGCCTCAAGCGTTAAGCGGACCATTCAATCCTATTGAAGCCGCTTATGCTGATTGTAACGGCGATGGAATTGTAAAGGCAAACGATATTCAGGGGGTGATACAAAATTGGTATTTTACACGGAATCCGCTTTCAACTCAACAAACTAACAGCGTTGCAATTTGTGAAGAGTTATTAAGAGAGATTGAACCCAATCCAAAAGACCCCGCTTTGAGTGAAATCAGAACAGAAATTCTTCGGTATCGTTCACAATTACTCGGCATCCCAAACGATTACATACTCGAACAAAACTATCCCAACCCGTTCAATCCGAACACTACAATCAGATTCAATCTGCCCGAAGAAGCGGGCACAGTAACTCTGAAAATTTTTGATATTACCGGAAAAGTTGTGAAAGATTTTGTTAAGTATGATGTTCTGCCCGGATACAATTCGTTTGAGTGGGACGGAACAGACCACCGAAACGCGAAAGTTTCAAGCGGTGTTTATGTATATAGGCTTGTGGTAAGTTCTATCGAACCGATAAAGGCAAACAATATTCAAATCACAAAGAAAATGGTGCTGGCAAAATGAAAAAATACATTTTAACTTTGACTATAATTCTTAGCTTCATACAATTTTCAAGTTGCAAAAAAGATCCTGTAACTCCGCCACCGCCACCACCGCCGGAAGATTTTACATTTCCTGCCGACACGAGTTTTTCTGTACGGCTAATATCGAGTTCAACCGCTGTTAGTTCAGGCGGCAACTTCGATGTTAAATTAGTATTTTATAATATGCAGAATGTGTTCGGCTCAGCGGTCGAAATATTGTACGATAAAAACCTTGTAGAAATTCCGGACCAAACAAAAATGTTGGTGGGACCTTATTTTCAAACGGGCGACACATCCAAAATAATGATGTTAAAAAAAGTTGAACAAGGTTTTGGCAGGGCAAGTCTCGGCATTTCGTATATCAAAAACAGCGGACTTGTTTCGGGTGGAAGCGGCGTAGTTATAAAGTTGAAAGCCAAAGCCATTGCAGCCGGCAATGCTTGGTTTAAAATCAACAAGAATAAATTAGAAATTAAGAAAAGCGACGGAAATTATATAAATAACTTTTCTATTTTAAAAATAGATAGTTTGCAAGTAACAATTCAATAATTTTAGAGTAAAACCGAGGGGGCTTTAACAACGAGATTGAGGTTTTGTTTCAGCCTTTTTTTTCTTATCTTAACACAAAAATAGCTACAAACCTTTTGAACCGGTTACATTATGCAGGAGATAAACTAATGTTTCGATACAAATCTCATTATACTTATTTTTTAATTGTTTCACTTTTTTTATTCGCTTCTTGTGAACATCCGAGAGATACCGTCAGCACCAAAAACGAATTACTGATATACCTCGACACATTGGAGCAGGCGTATGAGGAAGCCTGCATTCAAACCGGGATGGCAAATTGGAATTTATATTCGGGAGAAGCAGTCCATAATCTCGATGCAGCTAAAGCAAAATTTGCAAAAATATTCCTCGATTCGTCCAACAAAAAACTAATTGAAGTTTGGCGTGGAAAGTCGAGCGCGTTAGCCGACGATACACTGGCACGCCGGCTTGAACTCTGGTGGCGGTGTTTCTTGGGCGGCAACATTTATTCCGATTCTGCTATTGCAGCTAACGAAAATTATCTACAGAAGAAAATCACAAATTTTAAATTCTCCTATTTAGGAAATCGAATTTCATTAGCAGAAATAGGGACGCGCCTACGAGTAGAGCAAAACCCGAAACAAAGAAAAAATTATTGGCTTATCACATCGCAATTGTCGGACAACGCTCAAGATGAGCTGGTTGAATTAGTGAAATTGAGAAACGAAAAAGCAAAACAACTCGGATTTTATAATTATTACTCGTTATCGTTGTTTCTTCAGCAAATAAAAGAAGACTGGCTGTTAAAGACGCTGAATAATCTTGAAGAAAAAACACGTGCTAATTTTCAAGAATTTATTGAATCGTCCAAGAAAAAATTAAAGACCAAGAAATTTCATCCTTGGGATTTCGATGCTGCTGTTTACCGATGGGCTTCAATTTCCGATTCACATTTCCCGAAAGATTCTATATTCCCTATTCTACATAGGTTTCACAAAAACATCGGTTTCAAAGTCGATTCATTACCGATTAAAGAAACAATTAAAGACATTCCCTTCGGCGGTTTAAATATCGGAATTAATATTCCGCACGACTCGCGCTATTTATTGAATCCGATAACGGGCAAACGATTTTACAACGTTGCCTTTCACGAATATGGTCATGCCCTTCACACAGTACACACCCACATTCGATATCCGATATTGAAAGGGTACGAGTGGATTCCGGGCGCCTCGTGCGGGGCTTACGCTGAAGGAGTCGCAGAACTTCAAGCGGAATTTGTAAACGACCCCGAATGGCTGAGGACATATACATCAGCTTCACAAGATGACGCTGAAAAATATGTTGCAACGCGGACATTCGGCGACCTCTATTACTTACGCAGAACTTTAAAAGATTTCTTCTTCGAGTACGAAATGTACAAAAACCCCGATCAAGATTTGGCGACACTCGAACGCGAGATGTATAAAAAATATCTTTTAGTTGAAATCGACAGCACAATGCCTCACCGCTATGCGTCTTCGATCTGGTACACAATGTATCCGTGCTACTATCAAAATTACATTTTATCTAAAATGATTTCGGCACAGGTTTATGAAGTAATCGTAAACAAATTTGGCAGCTCAAAGATATCAAACCCCGAATTAAGCGGTTGGATTATCGAACACCTTTACGCAAACGGCGAAGTTCAGGAATGGTACGAGCGCATCCGAAACACTACCGGCAAGTCGCTTGAAACAGGGGCATATCTCCGCACGCTGAAAATTATGGATTAATCTAATATGAATACACAGAAGAAAAGTGAAGCGAGTTTCGATTTCAAGCAAATAATAGAAAGAACAGATGCTGTTTTTTTCCTGACTAACAAAACCGGGAGGTTTGTTTTTGTAAATCCCTTTTTTGTAAAATTATCCGGGTTTGAAGAAAAGGAACTTCTAAAGAAAAAATTTTTCGACATAGTTCAGAAAGAATATTTCGAAACCGTGAAGTCGCATTACTCTAACCAGCTCAAAGAAAAAATTTTCCGAACTTATTTAGAATTTCCCATTCTTACAAAAACCGGTAAAGTAAAATGGTTTGGTCAGAGCACAACACTGCTGCTGGACAACGGTAAGGCAACGGGTTTCCAGGCAATCGCTTTCGATATTACTATCCGAAAATTAGTCGATCAGGAAACCCTCACTCTTTCCAAAATAATTGATCAAACGACCGAGATGATTGTTGTTACCGATAAAAAAGGTATAATACAATACGTCAATTCGGCTTTCGAGAAAACTACACAATATTCAAAATCGGAAGCTATCGGTAAGCAACTCTCGATTCTGGATTCCGACAATCAAACCAAAAACTATATTCATAATATTTGGCAGCAGGTTCTCAGCGGTAAAGTGTGGCACGGATATTTTAAAAACAAGAAAAAAGATGGAACTTTATACGACGAAGAGTTGACAATAAATCCTGTTTTCGATGAATCCGGAAAGTTGATTAATGTTGTAGAAATCAAGCGCAACATTACTGAAGAATTAAAAGCAAATAAAACTGCCGAACAAGCAGAGGCAAAATTTAAATCTATTTTCGAAAATTCTATCGAAGGAATATACCAATCGTTGGGCGAAGGTAGAATTATTACTGCTAATAAAGCCTTATTGGATATGTTGGGATATTCGAATATGGAAGAATTTTCTGATATTCCTGCATCGCAATTTTATGTAAACCCCGACGACCGAAAAGCTTTCCAATCTTTGATGGATAGAGACGGAAAAGTTAGCGACTACGAAATACGTCTCAAAAGAAAAGATGGCACCGAAATTACCGTTCTTGAAAATTCACGCGCAGTTACAGACCTCGAAGGAAATATTCTATATTATGAAGGAATGATACAAGATATTACGAACCGGAAAGCAGCAGAGAATGCCATTCGTTCGCTGAACTTGCAGAAGGATAAATTTCTTTCAATCGTCTCTCACGATCTGCGCGCACCTTTCAACAGCATACTCGGATTCACTGAAATGCTGCTCGACGATAAAACCGAATTTACACAAGAGGAGAAGAAGGAATTTCTACAATTCATCCGGCAGGCTGCAGAACAACAACTTCACTTATTAAACAACCTCCTCGATTGGTCGCGGTTAGAAACCGGGCGTATCAGATTTGAACCACGACCGATTGATTTACATGAACTTGTCGGGCGTAGTATTGTTTCGTTGGCAGGTAATGCGTTTAGAAAAAATATTAAACTTTTTGCAAACATTCCAGAACGGACCATCGTCAATGTCGATGAAAACCTGATGCTTCAGTTGTTCGGTAATTTAATTTCAAACGCTGTTAAATTTACACCTCAAAACGGAAAAGTTTGGGTGGATTTTATTGAAGACGAGGGAAGTTTTGTGAAAATAGCTGTGCGCGATACAGGCGTTGGCATTCCAAAAGAAGATTTCGATAAATTATTTCGTATAGATACAAAATATTTTTCACGCGGAACTGAAGGCGAAGAAGGTTCCGGGTTAGGTTTAGCTCTTGTTGCCGAAGTAGTGCAAAAGCATGGTGGCACTATCACAATCGATAGCGAGGTAGATCAAGGAACGTCCTTCATCTTCACTATTCCGGCTGTCCAAAAATCCGTGTTGATAGTTGACGACAATAAAGGCGACCGCTCGCTTGCAGTTCATTATATGGAACAAATTCTTCCCGACGTCTTGCTTCTTGAGGCACTCGACGGATACGAAGCTATGTCGATTGCATTATCACGACTTCCTGTTCTGATATTAGCCGACTTCGCAATGCCCGGTATGGACGGATTGCGTTTACTGAAAGAACTCCGCTCGCAACCGCAAACCAAAAACACACCGGTAATTATCATTACTTCATTCGAGTCAAAAGCTGATGCCGAAGCTTTAATGCAGTACGGCGTTAAAGAAATATTTATCAAACCTGCGAACAAAGACGATTTACAAAAAGCTGTAATGAAATACATAAAATAATTTGGAGAAGAAAATGAAAACAATAATACTTGCATTATCTGTATTTATTATTAGTATTCTCTGGAGTTGTTCGGATTCGCCTTATGGGTTGGATACCATGTATAATTCTCCACTCAGAGAAGGAAATGTGTGGGAGTATGAAAATAAAGTCGAATTCTCAAACTTCCGCCCTTTAACACCGGGACAAACATTCGAAGAACGTGTTGATACCTACACCGGAAGAGTTGAATCGAGGGGCATACATATTTTTAACAACGGAGTAGAAACATATTCGCTCCTATCATATGAAGGGATAGAAAATCGCCTGCGTCCATCTTTTTCATATTATATTAAAACTCCTGAAGCTCTTTATCTTTATGGATATTCGGGAGGTTCGCTGCTTGCTCCAAAAACTAACTCTTCAACTAAATTAATCTTTCACGGAAAAACTTTTTACAATTTTCAAAGTCTAATAGATTTTATCGAACAAAAAGTGAATCATTATTCCGACTCTGTTTATATAGAGAACCCCACTCCGAAAGTCTATCAATATCCATTACAAGTTGGAATAAAATGGACATTTCGAGACTATGGCAAACCGTTTTTAATCGAAAAGGAAGTTATAGATAAAGAAGTTATAAGAACCCCCGCCGGGAATTTCAATGCCTATGTCATCAGATGGTACTATGATATGGATATGAATCAAATTTACGACCCGGATATTATCGTTACTGAATATCTTCACGCAGTCGGACTTGTCAAAAGGGTCTTCACGATTAAAGATATAATGATTACAACTTCGGAAAGTCCGGAGGGAATGGGCTACATCGACTTAACGCAAAATATCGTGTTAACATCTGTAAAAATTAATTAAGGAAAAGAATGCTTTACAAAAAAATGTTATACTTGTTTGTTTTTTTAATTTCAGTTTCCGGATGCAGCAGCCAAGAACAAAAGATTTCTGAATCGGAGAAACGGATTATCGAATTAGCAGTTCAAACATCCGATATTATACTTCAAGTTGAAGCAAGCGAAACACGTTACGCCCGGAAGAAACAAACAAAGGAGTGGAAAACCGCTTACAACACCAAGCGGCACGAATTAGATTCTCTGTTACAACTTCTCGATTCAAAAATACAAGAAGCCCGTTTTATAGAACAAATGCCTGAAGAAAAAACTAAAATATTAGCAGAGCAATATTTACATGCAGTTGAGAACATTAAAATGTACATAACTACAACGAACGCCGACCTGACTCGTTTTTTTTCGACAGCTCCGCCGGCACACGACCCGTTCAATTGGAAGAAATTTGTAGAACCGGCAAAACAGGAACTGAACAAAATTTCAGGTATTGCGGAAACAAAACCTGCTGAAACTTCGGGACGCTCTAAATCAGAAGATCGTGGCCGCTATTTTCTGCATGGTCCCGACGGCGATGCAACAAACAGAACAATTCAGAGGGCACCCGAACAAGCGGATAGCTGGAAAGAAGCTGTTGAATCTGCAGAAAAAGGAATTCAAAAAAAATAAACAAAGGAGAACTTATGAAAAAAATTATTATTGCCGGAATAATCGGCGGTATCGTTATCACCCTCTGGGGTTTTATTGCCTGGATGGGCCTAAATTTTCACAAAGACACGATGAAGAGTTGCCCGGAAGATGAAATCTTCTCTCACATTTTTGTAAATTCAATGAAGGAGGAGGGCGTATATGTGATACCGGCTATGCCCGACTCGCAAACGGAAGAAGCACAAAAAGTTTGGCGGGATAAAATTAAAAGCGGACCGATTGTTACGATTTTTTTTCATCCAACCGGCGGCGACCCGACTATGATGAAGGATGTTCTGTACGGCACTATCATCAACATAATCACCGCAATGTTGGCAGCCTGGATTTTATCGAGGAGTACGGCTAGTAAACAATCTTATTTCGCACGGGTTTCATTTGTTGGTGTGTTGGCAATTTTTGCATCTATCACAATTCATATTTCTAACTGGAACTGGATGTATTTTCCAATCAAATATGCCACTGCGATGTCGGCTGATTTGATTATCGGTTGGATTTTAGCCGGATTAGTTATTGCAGCATTTATTAAAGAAAGACCATAATGTCGAAACGTGTAGAAGAATTTCAATCGTTCCGCAAGAAGATGAACGAACGAATATTGGGTGCTGATAACCGGGCGATTAAAAGATTTTTCGGTGTGGATACACTTACTTATGAGCCTGGAAAATTAGATACAAAAACAAAAGAGATGTTAGGACTTGTATCTTCGATGGTACTGCGATGCGATGATTGCGTATCTTATCATATAATGGAATGCAAAAAGGAAGGTGTAACTGATGAAGAGATGTTCGAGATATTCAGTGTAGCGCTGACGGTCGGCGGCTCGATTGTAATACCACACCTGCGGAGAGCTGTAGCTTTTCTTGATGAAATGAATGAGCTAAAAGCCACCGAAGACTAAGAACATATTTGAAATTATTTCTGAGACCCGGCATAATTAGCTGCTTATGCCGAGTCTCAAAAAATAAATTTTCTAAAGTCTAAAGTCTATTCCAATATCTAATGCAGAATAGCTAAGTGTACCTAATCCGATTCTTGCTACAACGCTCATAGATTTCGAGAACCAATAGCGAGCACCGGCATTAGCGCCCAAAAATAATCCGCCTGATGTTGGGCTTGAATAGTTAAAACCTGATGGACCTTTATATTTTACAGATGCAGCATCGTAAGCTAATGTAAGTCCAGCCCATGGATCCAACTTTCCATCGCCCACCTTAAAGTGATAATTGCCCTGTACACCAATCATAATATCGGTATAAGTCCAACCCCACGACTGATCATAATAATACCCTTCGTCTGTACTCCAACTCCAGTATCGGAATATGCCACCAATGCCAAGTATGCCATCGCCGAGATCAGTGTCCATAGCGTGTTCAAAATTCAAACCAAAAATTGGAGTTGAACCGTAAAAATAGAGACCAAGACTTGGACCGATGTAATTCTCATTTTTCACAAACTGCGCATCCATCGGGTTGCATAGAGCTGCAATTAAAATAAAAACTGCTAATAATTTTTTCATTATATATCTCCTTTTATTGTTAATTGTGTGTTGTATTTATTTTATATAAACCATCTTCTTAAAATCTTGATACTCACCGTTATTCACCAAAAGCCTGTAAAAATACACTCCGCTTGATAATCCATCGGCAACAAAATTGATTGATTGCTCACCTTCGCCTAATTCTTCGTTGTTAATTAGGGTTGCAACTTCCTGTCCGAGTAGATTGTAAACTTTCAAAGATACAACTGACTGCTCTGCTAATGTGAAGCTTATAGTAGTTGATGGGTTGAAGGGATTTGGATAATTTTGAAACAAATAGTATTCATTTGGTAAACTACCATCTATGATTTCACCTGTTGATGTAACGGTAAAAGTATGTTCATTAGCAAAAGGCGAACCGGAATAACTATTATCTATAGCTTGAACACTCCAGTAATATGTTCCTCGCGGTAGGTTTTTGATTTTCCATTGATTCTGTTGGTGTGCGTTTGCCAATTTGGGTACACGTTGATAACCAGTACTTATATTTGCAACGGGAGAGAAGTGTTGAACACCAGAATTGGTTGTACCTAAGCGGAGGTTATATATTATACCGTTCTGAGGTGTGTGATCGTCGGTTGACCGATTCCATGTTAGTATAATAGTTTGCTCTTGCATCTCAGCCTTTAACCCATCCGGGACACTTGGTTTAGCATTCTTTGTATATACATTTGTCCCTCCATTATTACGAAAAATTTTGGTGATAGGAAGATAAGGTTTAAATTGTGTTGTATGACTTGTTCCTCCGGTAAGAGCAATATCGAGATCACCATCGTTATCGAAATCCCCCCAACCAACAGCACAGTTATGCAAACCTGGTAGTTGAACGTTTACTTCAGAAAATGTCCCACCATCATTATGATATACCTTCGTTACGGGATCTGTAATATAAGGTCCACCTCCTTTAGAGAGAGCCACCATAATTTCATGAATTGACATCTTTGCCATTCCCGGTAAAAATTTTGTTGCCCCGGAAATAAGGATATCAAGCAAACCATCGTTATCATAATCGCCCCAAGCGACTGCACTCGCCATAACATTTACTAATTGGGGTCTAATATCAACAAAGCTTCCACTATCGTTCCGGTAAATTGTCGTGAATGTTCCACCGCCATTTATTAACAAACCTGTATATAATAAATCTAAATCGCCGTCGTTATCATAATCACCCCAAGCCATTGCTCCGCTGTTAGCACGAGCAAATTGAGCATCAAAGACTGTAAATACTCTATCATTGTTTCGGAACAATAGATTCGTAACACCCCGATCACCGTAGCCGCTAAGTGAAATATCTAAATCGCCGTCATTGTCGTAATCAACCCATGCAGACGAACTTCCCCAAACACCCGGAAGCCCTGCATCAATATTTACAAACGAACCATTATTATTTTGATAGATGTGAGAGATAAAGGAACCTCCGCCATCCGGAGAACCTGTCAGTAACAAATCTAAATCGCCATCGTTGTCATAATCGCCCCACGAAGTTGAACCATAAACAACTCCGGGAAGTCCGGCGTTTATATCAACAAAGCTTCCCGTATCGTTACGATAAATCTTTGTTATCGGTTGATAATTATTTGGACCTGTTGCACCTTGAATTATCAGATCGAGGTCATCGTCATTATCAAAATCCACCCATGATTCAGCGTGTGCCGACTGAACTCCAACAAGAGGTGCATTGATATCGACAAACACTCCCGCATCGTTCCGATAAATCTTTGCATACATACTATCTGTATCGGTTGATCCATTTACAAGAAGGTCGAGGTCGCCATCATTATCATAATCACCCCACACAACGGAACTGAAAAATCCGCCGATAAGTTGAGCGTCGATATCTGTGAATGTTGTAGTATCTAGGTATGTCGATTCAACAAAGAAATGTTGTTGCATTTCAGTGGAAGTAAAATTGTCCTCTCCCCACATGAGTTGTGCATGCGATAATAATACTAACAGTAAAAGCAAGAATTTTAGTATTGAATAATTCATCTTCATTAACATAGAGCACCCCGCTTTAAAAGTTTAACATTTTATTTAGTTAAATCTTGCCTTTAAATTAAGTTAAATTTTTTGTAAAGTCAAGGAAAACGTTCAGAAAATTTTTAAATACTTTGATTATTACTCAAAAATGGGAGATATTTGTATTATTCGCACTCATTTAGTAAATTGGCTCACGCTTAATCATGCTCAAACTATATCTCCAAAATATATTCGAAATCTCAAACCGGGGCGATGCACGGGAAGAAAGCTTCTATGGTGCTTTGGAAAATCTCCTTCAGGATTTTGCAAAATCCGCAAAAAAGAAATTGGTTCATATTACAGTCTTGCCAAAACCAACCGAAGCCGGAAACCCCGACTTCAGAATTTGGGACGGCAAATTTCACATAACCGGCTACATTGAAGCAAAACAACCGCTTATCGAAAATTTAGACCAGGTCGAAACTACAGAACAATTAAAGCGATACTTATACACTTTCCCGAACATAATACTCACAAACTTTTTTGAATTTCGATTGTATCGTGAAGGTCAACTCATCGACAAAGTTCAAATCAGCCGACCATATCTTTTAACAAAACTAAAAACTGTTCCGGTTGTAGAAAACGAAAAAGAGTTTTACGAGTTATTAGAAAAGTTTTTCTCGTTTAGTCAGCCGCAGCGTTTTACGGCAAAGTCGTTAGCTGTTGACCTTGCAAAGCGGACACGTTTCCTGCACGAAGAAGTAATCATACATCAATTAGAGGAAGAACCAAAAACAGGTTACTTGAGCGGATTCTACGAAGCATTCAAACAAACACTGAATGCGGGTTTAACCAAAGCTGAATTTGCCGACTTATATTCACAAACGGTAACTTATGGTTTGTTTGCCGCACGAACGAGATGTGAGGGCGATTTCAACCGTGAACTCGCACTCAAATACATTCCCCGCACGATTGGTATATTGCGGGAAGTTTTCCAATTCATTTCTTTAGGCAATGTTCCGAAACAAATGGAATGGACGATAGACGAAATTGCAAACATACTTAATGTAGCCGATGTCGGAAAAATCCTGCACGAATATTTTTCAAACGGCAAAGGCTCCGACCCGATTGTTCATTTTTACGAAACATTTTTGAGTGAATACAATCCGTCGGTGCGTGAAACCCGCGGAGTTTATTACACTCCCGAACCGGTTGTAAAATACATTGTTCATTCTGTTCATAATATTCTTCAGGGAAACTTTAATAAACCGGATGGGCTTGCATCTAAAAATATTACTGTGCTGGATCCCGCAGCCGGAACGCTTACATTTTTGGCTGAGGCAACAAAACAAGCAGTTACTGAATTTCAAAATAAATACGGCGCTGGCGGTAAAAATAAATTTATTCAGGAACATATTCTTCAAAATTTTTATGCTCTCGAATTAATGATGGCCCCGTATGCTGTTGGTCATCTCAAAATGGGATTTCTGTTAGACGAACTCGGTTATCATTTGCAGGAAAGCGACAGGTTCAAACTGTATCTAACAAATACATTAGAGATGGAAGAGTTAGCACAGATAAATTTACCGGGTATGTCGGCAATTTCGGAAGAATCGCATCTTGCAGCAAAAGTTAAAAAGGAACAGCCGATATTGGTTATCGTTGGAAACCCGCCCTACTCAGTCAGTTCGCTGAACAAATCGGCTTTTATCGAAAAAGAAATGGAGATCTACAAGAAGGATGTCAGAAGCGAGCGGAACATACAGCCGCTTTCGGACGACTACATTAAGTTTATACGCTTTGCACAATGGAAAATTGAGAAAGCCGGCTTCGGTGTAATTGGAATGATTACGAACAACTCGTATTTATCAGGCTTGATTCATCGCGGGATGCGGAAAAGATTGTTGGAAAGTTTCAACGAAATTTACATACTGAATTTACACGGAAGCAGCCGCATCGGCGAAACAAGTCCGGATGGAAGTAAAGACGAAAACATATTTGATATTATGCAAGGTGTAACAATTTCAATTTTTGTAAAGCATCAAAAATCGGACGAACTTGGGAAAGTTTTTTATCAAGATGTTTATGGATTGAGGGATAAAAAATACGATTACTTAGAAAAGAACAACACAGATACAACAAAATGGAAGAAGCTAACTCCAACCGAACCATATTATTTTTTTGTTCAGAAAGATTTTGCTCAATCAAGACGTTACAATAAGTTTGTTTCGGTGAAGGATATTTTTATAGAAAATTCGAGCGGTGTAAAAACGCATCGCGACCATTTTGTAATTGGATTCACAGAAGAAGAAATAAAACAACGAATTAGGACTTTTACAAGTAATTTGGAAGATGCGATTGTAAAAAAATCTTTGGGTTTAACCGATACTACAGATTTTAAATTGAGTAATGTACGAAAAATATTAAAAGACACAAATCTACAAGAATTCATACGCCCATATACATATCGTCCCTTCGATAACCGAAATATTTGTTATAAATCAGAACTTATCGATAGAGATAGATATGAAATAATGAAACATTTCCTAAAACCAAATATCGGACTGTGTGTAACGCGACAATTAGCAGTAGAAGAATTTTCGCACGCTTTTATTACAAATAATATCGCAGACATTTGTTGTGTTTCTATAAGAACAAAAGAAACCGGTTATATTTTCCCGTTATATTTATATGGTCATAAGAATAATCCAAAAAGAAAAACTTTGAAAAATGTTTTACTTCTTTTTGAACCCGAAGCAGAATACGAAACCCGGATATCCAATATTTCAAAAGCACTTATTGAGCAATTAAAAATCACTTATAAAAAAACTCCGACTCCGGAACAGATATTTTATTATGTTTACGGCGTAATGTATTCAACTGTTTACAGAAAAAAATACGCGGAGTTTTTAAAAATCGATTTCCCAAAGATTCCAATCACCTCCGATTACAAATTATTTCAAAAACTTTCAAGTTTAGGTGAAAAATTAGCCGGGCTTCATCTTCTGAACTCAAAGTTATTAAACAAACCCGTCTCAAAATTTGAAGGTTCGGGCGATTCAGAAATCGAAAAAGTAACTTACGATCCAAAAACCAAACGTGTAAACATCAACGCATTTCAATTTTTTAGCGGCGTGAAACCTGAAGTGTGGGAATATCAAATTGGCGGTTATAAAGTTTGCGAGAAATGGTTAAAAGACCGTAAAAGCCGGAAGTTATCGTTAGATGAAGTTCAAACCTATTGCAAAATTATCACGGCATTAAGTTACACTATCGAAATCCAAAATCAAGTTGATAAGATTTATGATGATGTAGAGGAAAAACTTTTAACACTCGTTTAGCTACCAACTGCAAACTGCCTACTGCCAATTGCCAACTATTTTCTGCCTTCTCCCTTTTCATTCACCACCGCTCTCTTCTGTCTCTCTTTCTTCCCAATTTCTTTCTCAACGAATAATCGATTACCTGTAAAGGGATCAATTTCAGTATAATACATTAATGCTGAATAAGTTGAAGGCAGCGGCGTAAATATCTGAACTTGTTCAGGATTTGTATGAAGTTCCTCGGTTGCATATTTTTTTAATTTCTTCATATCGTTCTCGCTGCAACCCGGATGTGCGGCTATTAAGTAATAAGTTAAAAACTGTTTCTTCCCAATCTGTTTGTTTGTTTTATCAAACCGTTTTTTAAATTCTTCCAAATATTTCGTATCGGGTTTTCGCATTAACTTCAAAACATTTTTGTCGGTGTGTTCGGGGGCTACTTTAATCTGTCCCGACACGTGATGAGCCGCTAACTCCTGAATGTATTCATTTCCAAATTTTTTATCGTCGATTATCAAATCGTAACGCAAACCTGAAGCTACAAAAACTTTCTTAACGCCATCAAGCTTTCTGATTTTTTTGAGTAATTTAATTTGCGGTTCGTGGCTAACGTTTAATTCGTTGCAGGTTTGCGGGAACGCACAATTTTTATTGATGCACAAACCTGTATGCTTCTTAACTTTACAGTGCATCCCAAACATATTCGCCGTCGGTCCTCCAACATCGTGAATGTATCCTTTGAAGCCGGGCAGACCGGTTAAAATTTCTGCTTCCCGCAAAATTGATGCTTCGCTTCTTGATACAATATTTTCTCCCTGATGAACACCTATCGAACAAAAATTACATTCACCGAAACAACCTCTGTGTGTTGTTATAGAAAAGCGAATTGTTTCCAGCGCCTTTACTTTTCCGTCCTTTATGTAAAACGGATGAACGTCCCGCTCGTAATCGAGGTCATAAATTGTATCAAGCTCTTCCTGTGTATTTTGGTGAGCAGGAGGATTTTGAATTACATACCTGTCGGCACACTTTTGATTTAATCCTCTCGCCGTTAACGAATCATTGTTGTTATAGAAGGTGTGAAACATCTCGATTAACTTTTTTTTATCAGCAGCAACCTCTTCGAAAGAAGACAGGAGTAAAAATTTTTCTTTCGGTTCTTTCGATATATAACACAACCCGCGAATTTCCAACGGAGTTTCATTCTTGGAAAGTTTCTCAGCCAATTCTAAAACCGGTTTTTCCCCCATACCATAAACCAGAAAATCGGCTTTGGCATCCAACAAAATTGGTTTCCGGATTTTATCGTCCCAATAATCGTAGTGAGCAATTCTTCTCAAACTTGCTTCAACTCCGCCTAAAACAATCGGTTTAGTTTTCTTAAAATGATGCCTGATTAGATTTGAATACACAATCACTGCTCTGTCGGGTCGTTTTGTGTTCAAACCGCCGGGTGTAAAATCGTCGCTTCGTCTTCTTTTTTTTGTTGCCGTAAAGTTTGCTACCATTGAATCGACGCATCCCGAAGTAACTCCCCAAAATAATTTCGGCTCGCCGAGTCGAGTAATATCTTTATCCGACTTTAAATCGGGTTGAGCAATAATTCCGACCTTATATCCATATTTCATCAACAGTTTACCGATGATGGCGGCGCCGTTATACGAGCTATCGATGTAAGTATCGCCACTTATCAGAATTACATCCAACTCTTTCCAGCCTAATTTCTTTATTTCTTCTTTTGTAGTCGGTATAAACATTGGTTCAATATAATTTCAAAAATCATATATTACAAAACTCAAAAATTATTTCTTATATTTGAACACAAATATGGAATTACAAAACATAAAATTGAAGCTCAAAACATTTTTGAAGATGGTTGGTTTGTTTAAGCCTCTCCGCTCGGTATATAATTTTATTTTTCTCTTCAATGCGAAAACCGAGTTAACATTTTCGGATTTGACTGCAAAATTTCGAACACCGACTTTTAAAATAAAAGAAGATATCGAATCGCTTCTGGGGGAATCGGAAGTTTTAAAAACTCTTTTAGAGAAACTACAACCGGACGATACGGTGTGGGATATCGGAGCGAGTTATGGAATTTATACCATCTTTTCTTCTCTAAAAGTTAATAAAGGAAATGTTTTTGCTTTTGAGCCGGAAAAATCCACCTATAAACTTCTAACCAAAAATATTCAACTAAATAATTTAAAGAATGTAACACCACTGCAAATGGCACTTGGTGATATTGAGGGCATAACCGAATTACATACTTCTGAATCAGCCAACATCGGAACGCACAGTCTTGCCGTTCGCACCGACTATCCGGTTTCGGGGAAAGGACAAAAGATTCAGATTCAAAAAGGGGACGATTTAATAAAACATAATGCGATTCTTTCTCCAACCGCAATTAAGATAGATGTCGAAGGTGCCGAGTTGAATGTATTGCGTGGAATGGAAACAATTTTATCTTCGCCGTTAATACGAATAGTTCAAATCGAAATTCATCCAAAGATACTTCCACTTTTCGGGGGGACACAAGAAAATATTTTTATGCTAATGGAATTGAACAACTTCACCGCTATAAAATCAATTCAAAGAGGGACTGAGCTTGAGGTGCTGTTTGAAAAACCAATGCTTGCAAAATCTTAAATTTTGAGTTACATTTCGTTTACAATGGACGACCAGTTTTACAGAAAAGAAAATCCGACTTGGCGGCAACCCGAACGATGGATCAAAAAGCTTTTTAAAAACAAGCTTTTTAAGTGGGGAATTATTCCATTTTTGATTCTAATTACCGTTTTCTTGATCAGCGACAAAGGACCCTTGAAACGATCTCAGCTTGAACAAGAGAAAAAAATGTGGATTGAAAGAATTAAAGAAGCAAACGAAGAACAGAAACGGCTTCAGCAAGAATCGAAGGCACTCGATAAAGATAAATTCGCAATTGAAAAAGCAGCTCGCGAAAAACACGGAATGGTGAAAGAAGGGGACACGATTTACAAGCTGAAAGAAAGCGACGCTAAATGACAAAAACCAAATATTACAAAGCTCAAAATAATTTTTCTGAATTTTACAGTTTTATTTCAGAAAATTTACAAGAGTATGAAAAAAAAACAAATTCAAAAGATGAAAAAATATATGATATCCGTGAAAGAACATTTAGATTTGCCCAAAGAATCTTGGAAATCGCAGAAATGTTACCTAAAACCGTTGAATGTACCGTAATACGAACTCAATTAGTAAAAGCCGGTACATCAACAGGTGCCAATGTTGAAGAAGGAGATGGATGCGTAACTAAAAAGGACTTCGCAAACAAATTTACAATTGCAAGAAAAGAAGCCAAAGAATCAAGATATTGGTTAAGGCTTATCAGCGGGAAATACATAAAAGCGGAATTTATTGAAAACGATATTATAGAATCACAAGAAATAATAAAAATTTTAAGTTCGATAATAAATAAAACCAAATCGCCACAAAGATAAATTTGCCATTTTGTATTTTGTTTTTGCATTTGGGATTTATTTAGTAGTATTTGAAATTTGGATTTGCACAAATTGGAATTATTTAAGAACACATATCAAAAAAGTAACAAAGCGGGTTTTAGTCCATTAGCCGAGCGAGCACGTCCGAAAACTTTGGATCAGTTTGTTGGGCAGACACATTTGCTTGGCGAAACGATGCCGCTGCAACTTTTAATCGAGCACGATGAGCTTCCCTCCATAATATTTTGGGGACCGCCGGGGTGCGGGAAAACCACACTCGCGCGTATCATTGCAATCCACACAAAAGCCGATTTTTTTCAACTCAGTGCAGTTTCGTCAGGAGTAAAAGATGTTCGCACTGTGATTGAGCGGGCAGAAGCAAACCGCAAACATTTCAATAAAAAGACAATACTTTTCATCGACGAAATCCACCGCTTCAACAAAGCACAACAAGATGCACTTCTTCACAGCGTTGAAGATGGCGCGATAACACTAATCGGCGCTACAACTGAAAATCCTTCTTTCGAGGTCATCTCACCACTTCTATCGCGATGCAAAGTTTATGTGCTTGAACCTCTCTCGAAAGTTGAACTCATCCAAATATTAAATCAAGCTGTCGATAATGATGAATTTCTAAAAAAACAAAAGCTGCAATTTCCGGATGATGTGATCGACCATCTTATTTTACTTTCAGGCGGCGATGCACGAATTTTATTAAATGGAATTGAAACAAGTGTACAGCTAATCAAGCAAAACAAAGCGGGCGAAAAAGTTCTTACAAAAAAAATTATCGAGGCAGCATTTCAACGGAAGGCAATCAAGTACGATAAAGCAGGCGAGGAACATTATAGCATAATTTCAGCATTCATAAAAAGCATTCGCGGCAGCGATCCCGACGCTGCGGTTTATTGGCTCGCCCGAATGTTAGAAGCCGGCGAAGACCCGAAATTTATTGCCCGCAGAATGATTGTGCTTGCATCGGAAGACATCGGCAATGCCGACCCGTATTCACTTACGCTGGCTACAAGTTGTTTCACTGCTGTTGATTACATCGGAATGCCGGAAGCCCGTATCGTGCTTTCACAAACTGCCACTTATCTGGCATCTGTTCCGAAAAGCAACGCTTCGTACACTGCCATCGAAAAAGCTATGGCTGATGTGCGAAACTTGCCAAACGAAGCGGTGCCGCTTCACATCCGCAACGCCCCGACAAAATTGATGGAAGAACTTGGATATTCAAAAGATTATAAGTATGCCCACAATTACGAAGACGGTTTTGTGGAAATGCAGTTTCTTCCCGACAATTTAAAAGATAAAGTTTATTATAAGCCGACCGATTATGGAAGAGAGAAAACTTTGAGAGAAAGATTAAACCAGCTTTGGAAGAAAAAGAAAAGATGAAACGCAATCTCACAATCGGCATTGACGTCGGCGCTACGACTATTAAAGGCGGAGTTGTGGATATCGTCGAAAGTAAAATTCTTTCACAGCAAAAAGTTGATACGTTTGCATTACGAGGACCGAGTGCTGTTTTACAACAATTGAACTTAATCATCAAGGAATTGATGTTAGAATATCGGTACGATGAATTTACCGGTATCGGAATCGGTGCGCCCGGAATTGTTGATAACGATAACAGCACAGTAAAGAATCCACCCAATTTTACAGATTGGACTGAAGTGAATCTAGGTGAAGTAATCAAAAAGGAATTTAATCTTCCAGTAGTTGTAGAGAACGATGCAAATGCAGCCGCACTCGGTGAGGCTAAATTTGGAGCCGGAATCGATTATCAAAATTTTTTATTCATTATTTGGGGAACCGGGGTGGGCGGCGGAATAATACTCGATAACAAAATTTACCGTGGTCCTTTTGGCGGAGCCGGCGAAATCGGACATACAACTATCGATTACAACGGACCTTTGTGTAATTGTGGAAATCGCGGCTGCATCGAAAGTTACATCGGACAGCGATATCTTTCCGAGCGAACGCGGCAAAAACTTGAGCAGCTGCCTAAAGAAGCACCGCAATCAAAAATTATTCAGCTTGTAAAAGGTAACCTTGGTTTGATTGAGCCGTATATTATTTCAGTCGCAGCGGAACAAGGCGATCCGTTTGCAAAAGAAATATTATCAGAAGCCGGTAATTTGTTAGGAGTGGCAATAGCTTCGATTTTGAATGTTCTTGATTTAAGAATTGTAGTCGTTGGCGGCGGGATTTCGGCGGCGGGCGAATATGTTTTTAATGCGATTACAAAATCTGTCCGCAGCAGAGTTTTAACTTCTATCAAGCCCGATGTGAAAGTGATACCTGCAAAACTTGGCAACACAGCAGGAATTTTTGGCGCCGCAAGTCTTGTGATTAATAAATGAATAACATAAGTCATTAATGTTTCAAAACTTTTTAAATATTTTACTCTTAATTTTACTTCTGTCTATAGCCCATCTCAATACGGCTTACACTTGGGGGAAGAAAAATAGATCTGTTGATTCTATTTTTACCCCACAGTCAAGTTTGATTGCAGACACAACATTAGTTCAAGACACTCTCAAAACCGAAATAGCTCCGCGCCAATCCGGTATCGACACGACCATCACATATTCATCAACAGATTCTATTGTTTACTCAATTTCAAATCGCAAGATGATGCTATATGGTAAATCGAACATCAAATATAAATTGATGGAGTTGAAATCGGAACGTATCAATATCAACTGGCACACAGCGATGATGAATGCACATGGCATTATCGACACCGCAGATACGACCGGTAAAAAATATGCCGGCACGCCGATAATGATTGACGGCGGCGAGGAATTCAGAGGACACGAGCTTTTATACAACTTCAAAACTCAGAAAGGCAACATTAAACTCGCCGACACAAAATCGGATGAAGGTATTTACTACGGCAGTCGGGTTAAAAAGATGAGCAAAGATGTGCTATTCATCGCCGATGGTAAATACACCACTTGCGATAAGGACCAACCGCATTTTTATTTTCTATCCCCCAAAATGAAAATGATTGTGCGCGACAAAGTAATTGCAGAACCGATTTACTTTCACATTGCGGATGTTCCGGTGTTTGCACTTCCCTTTGGAGTTTTTCCGAGTAAGAGCGGCAGGCGTTCCGGTTTTTTCGCTCCTGCTTATGGCGATAACGCAACCTACGGACGATTTCTCAGAAAAATTGGTTACTACTGGGCGATGAGCGACTACACCGATTTGGCTTTGCACGGCGATTGGTACACGAACGGAAGCTACATTGTAAATTCTGAATTTAACTACATACTTCGTTATAAATTTAGCGGTGGAATTTCAGGAGCGTACAAACGATTTATGACATCTGAAAAGAACGATCCAAATTATTCAATAGATGAAGGCTACAACTTAAACCTGCGGCACAATCAAGAAATTGATCCGACGATGCGTGCTGATGTAAATTTTTCATTTATGAGTAATAATAATTTTAGATTAACTAACTCTTTATCGGAAGCGTTACAGCAAACGATATATTCAAATGCTACAATCTCAAAATCCTGGGAAGGAACAAAAAATAGCGGCTCAATGAACTTATCGCGAACACAAAATTTAACAAACGGAAGAATTGATGAAATATTGCCTTCATTAAATTTCAACAGAAGTACAAGTTTTCCGTTTCGACGAAAAAAAGTAATCGGAGATCTTCTTTGGTATGAACAAATCGGATATGATTATCGGGCAAATGCTTCTAACAGTCGAGCAAAAATTCCTATAACAGTTCCGGTTGTAAATATTGAAACTTTCAGACGCGATAATCGACAAGCATTAAGTCAAAGTTCCGGCATTAGCATATCGCCCAAATTCGGATATATCTCTGTTACACCAAGTTTGTCGTTCCGTGATGAAAGAAAGCAGAGTAATAATTTTGTTCCGATGCTAAATACAGCCGATAGCACTCTGCAGGAAATAAAAGAAAAAGATTATTATTTTGCCGGATATATTTCGTCGGGCGTTTCAGCAAATACACGTTTGTACGGAATTGTTCAACCGAATGTTTTGGGCGTTACAGCATTCCGCCACACAGTTACGCCAAATCTTGCATTCAATTATTCAAAACAGATGTATGGGAAGAACATCACCAAGGGACAGATGCTCGCAAGCTTCGATGTTGGCAATCAGTTCGAAATGAAATTGAAACCAAAAGCCGAAGAGCAGGAAGAACAAAAAATTCAACTGCTGAATGTTGGTGCAAATGTTTCCTACAATTTTTCAGCCGACAGTTTAAATTTATCGAACGTCGGAGTTGGGTACCGGACAAGTATTGGTGAATTATTGAACTTCAGCGGCTCAAGCAGTTTTAATTTGTATAAATTTGATGAAACGTCAAACCGGTTGGTTAATAAGTTTATGATCAGCGAGGGTAAGTTAGCACGGTTGGAAAATTTCTCCCTCAGCTTATCAACTTCGCTTTCGGGAGATCAGAAGCAAAAAACCGGTGAATTATCGGAAACCGATACAGTTCAACAACGCAAAAGCGGATATCAGGGCTTATACCAACGGAACGAACCAGATTTCTCAATTCCTTGGCGGCTATCTTTTAGCTGGAATTTTTCTGAAAGTTATATACCAAGAGCAAAACACCGGTCAGCAAATATATCAACATCTCTCGAATTTAATCTTACAGAAAATTGGAAATTCAGAATGAACGGCAATTATGATTTGATACGGAAAGAAATTTCTGCACCAAGTATAAATATCGACCGCGACCTTCATTGCTGGGTTATGAATTTCGAATGGGTTCCTATGGGTAACTACAAGCATTACAAACTTGAGATACGAGTGAAAGCCTCGCAGTTGCAAGACGTGAAGATTACAAAGCAGAGGACGACGTATTAGGATGGTTCGACTCGCCCCGAAGGTTTTCGGGGCAAGCTCACCACAAGTTTGGGAATTTCGGATTCATGATTGATTATTAATTTAATTATGAATAAATTTTAAGTGAATAATTAACGGATTAATATGAATTTACTCGATCAAGTTTCGGTCGACCCAAACGTATGTCATGGTAAAGCGTGCATCAAAGGAACGAATAATTATAACAAAAATTTCCGCATAACTGTAATTTTCAAATTAGATGAAAATTTACCTGTCGAATTAGCTGATTTATTAAAATCAGAAAATTGGGAAGCTTGCACAGTTTATGAAGAACATTTAAGCGGAAAACCTGATTCAACAATTGCTGACATTTGCAAAAAAGAGAAAAAGGTTTTAGTTAGCCTTGATTTAGATTTTTCTGACATCAGAACTTATCCTCCAAAAGAATATCGACTTCGCTCACCACAAGTTTGGGGATTTGGGATTGATAGAGATGGGAATTATTTAGATTCTCATAAGGGTAGTTTTTTTTAACTAATAATTCCGCCAGAGACGGATTCGATATTCTTTTGTCCGCCTAAGGCGGATTAGAACCACCCATAAGTTCTCGTAATATTGCCTTGCTTCTGGCTTGAAGCGCCGGACCAACGTATGGCTGCATATTTTCTAAAACCAATTTAAGCTCGTTCCTAAGTCCCTTTTCTCGTTTTGCAGCATTCATCAATATCGCCATGGAATATACTTTAACGGCAATAGGAGCTTTGAGGGAGTTAAGATAATCAAAGCAGAGCGACACAACTATGCCGAGGAGCGAAGTTGGGATGTCAGCTTTTTGAAGAATCCGGAGAACATTACGTTTTACTGCATCGTGCACACCGGGTTCCTGCATTTTCCTAATCATCGGCTTAAGCCACGGATTCAAAAGTTCCGGATTGTTGTCGGCACATTGACTTATACACCATGCCGAACGCTGACTTATGATGTAATCGTCGGAGAGGAACAATTCCATCAACTTTTTCAAACGACTTTTATCGCCTCCGACCCAGCTTGCAATCTTCTTCACCTGACGTTTAGAATGTTCTCGGAGAATTTCTTGTTTTAGATTCATGAGTTCTGATTGGAGTTAAAATTGATATCATCTTCGCCTATGAGATACTCCTTGAAGAATCTTCTGGATTGATAGCTCTTTATTGTTTATCAACTGATGCTGCCATATTCGAATAACACGCCATCCGAGTGACCTAAGTTTTCGGAAGTTACGTTGATCACGCTTTCTATTGGTAGAAATTTTTTTATGCCAGAATGAAGTGAGTTTGTGTTCCCAAACAGGAAATCTCCAGCCATGCCAAAAATCACCGTCTACGAATACCGCAATTTTCATATCTTGAAAAACGATGTCGGGACTTCCTGGTAAGGTTTTAACGTGATGTGAAAACTTTATTCCCCGTTTTCTCAATTCGCGTTGGATAATTTTCTCGAGAGGAGTGTTCTTCTGTGAAACTCGCGACATTATCCAAGAGCGTTTTCTTTTTGATACTATATCCAAAACTAGATTCTCTATGATGATAATTATTTTGGAGTATATACAATACTTATCTGCTAAGACAATAAAGTCTTTATTCTTTCTTTAATATTTTCATAGACCGATGTTAATTTTTGTTTTGCTACATCGGTCAAAAGAGCAGTATGCGATAACGCATCTCTAATCGGCTTGTATTCGTTTGCATCTCTTGCAAGACAAGCTTCCTTGGTAGGATCCTTTTTATCCACCAAATACGCCAAATCATTCATCGCCAAATAACTCAAATCACTACTCGTTCTTCTTATTTCTATGCTTATATTTCCTTTATTTTTGTTGTCAACTTCTGCTTTTTTCCATTTATCTCTGGCTTCTTTGGCTTCTTTTGATAATGGGATTTTCTTTTCTTCAATATATTTTCGAATTAAGTTTTCGGAGATAAAACACTCCGCATAGGAACCGAAATTGTATTTTGCATCATCAGTCAAGCCATTGACCCATCCATCTACCTTTGTTTTGTTAGCAGAACCCCTCGGAGGTGAATATTCTTCCGAAACAACATCAAACAATTCTTCAGATTTTCTATCTTTTAGAGATATGCTTGGATTGTCTGCATCACCAGGCTTCCTATGTTTTCTTCTCCATTTGTCCCAGTCATCAATAATAATATTTAAAACCTCATCACTCAATATCTTCAGAAATCCTTGATATTTTGAATCATCAGCAATCACACCCTCCCGATTGCTTGTAAATCTATCTTTCGTATTATCGTCCAACTCATCAAAATGAATCTGTCCATACAAATAATTATCGACTATTCGAGATTTAGAAATGTGTTTTAATATATCTCTTTCACGTAACCGGCCATTTACAAATAGGTCGATACTAACCCTTTCAGCAAGATTCATAATCGTAAGGTCTCTATATTTATCTACAGAAGCTATAAAACCTTGAATCTTACCTTTTACTTTTAAATTTTTCTTCTCCTTTAGGCTCGTAAGCTGTTTTTCGATATATGGATCGCTTAAATTATTGATGTTCCACACAAATTCTGTTTTTTCAGCAAGTTCGCTGAGATGTTTATATGTAATTTTATCAGCATCAATGAAAATATTAAACGATTTATCTAATAGAGAAAATCTGAAATATAGTGCAATAATTTTTTTAAGAAGCCCCAAGCTGTTCTTTATCCCACCTTTTATACTTTCGAAATAAATAATTGTCCCTTGCTTATGGCCCTTCGTATATTTCGCAAATATTTTTTCGTCATAATTTCCTAAAGAATATTCTTGTGGAGTTAAATCAGCTGTTATAGCATCATCCAATCCTGAATTATCAATAGTTCCACCAACATATTCTGTACTCTTCGTTTTGGATATGACAGTAATTTTATCTGCGCAAGACAACAACGCCAATTTTCCTATACCTTTTCTTCCTATATATGGTCTGCCCTTTGGCGATTCAGAGGTTCCATCTTTTCTTTTAGAGTACCCTATTTTCAAAAATTTATTTTGAAAATCAACTCCCGTCATTCCAATCCCATCGTCCTTTATGAAAAAACTGTTTTTATCTTTATCCACATGGATCCAGACATTTTTTGCATCGGCATCCCACGAGTTTGAAATCGCCTCTCCCAGAACAGTCACAAAACTCCTATATAAATTTCTTCCTAAATGATTTAATACACTCAGTGAAATATTGAATGTAAATTGATCTCTACTTATTTTAGCCATTTTTTCCCATATGATTTAATATTGATAGACCCACAATTTTCCCTAACCGAACAGGTACAGCATTTCCAATCATTCTACCGATTTCCTTGAAAGACAATTCTTTTCTTGGTTCAACAAATCGATAATACTTAGGAAAGGATTGCAAAATTGCACCTTCTCTTAATGATATAGCTCTATCTTGTTCCGGGTGTCCAAATCTTCCATTACCGAAACCATAAAATTGTGTCGTAATTGTAGGAGAAGGTTCATCCCATTTCATCCTGCCATATACGCTGGAATATGTTTTCCCTTTTTCATCTTTATGGCAATTCGCGATTAAGCTTTCAGGCCAGTCCCGCCAAGTCCCCCCAGGAATCGACGATTGTATTCTTTTGATATTGATTTCTTCAAGTCTTACACTTTTATGGAGTTTATCCTTCGGATGAATACCCCCCGCTTTTATTGGAAGTAATCCTCCAATCGCATCTTTTACGGTTTTGTAGCGATCCTTCGAGTGTGTCGGAGGAATGATTTCGATTGGTCCCAACAACGAAGCGAACAGAACTAACCGTGTTCTGTTTTGAGGTATTCCATAATCAGGGCAATATACTTCATAAACGGAAACTTTGTATTTGTTCTTTGCAAGTAACCCAATGAAATCTTTGAAAACATCGTGCCGTTTCAAATCAGGAACATTTTCCATACTCAATACATCAGGTTTCAATTCTTCGATCAATCTACCGAACTGATAAAGTAAACCCCATTTTTCATCTTTTGAGTTATCGTTACCTTGTGTGTACTTCGAGAATGGTTGGCAAGGCGCACATCCGACTAATACCTTCAAACAATCATCTGGATATAATGCTGAAAGTTCACCACCACTTAGTTCAGTAACGCTTTCCCTTTTGAATATCGCTGGGTAATTATTTTTTTCATAAGGATACTTGCATGCTTCATCAATATCATAGCCAGCCACTACTTCTATACCCGCGTCTAGCAAACCTCTTGTAAGTCCCCCAACTCCACAGAAAATATCCGTCGCAACGATTCTCTTTTTTGTAGTATGGTTTCTCTTACTCTTCATTAATAACTATTTTAGATTATTTCGTGTTTGAATATATGTAAAAATAAATTCTTACACAACCTCCGTCAAGAATAATTGTTTGTATTAACTTGATTTTTGAACTAATAAATCCGTAAATTTAGTAAAAGTCTTTAGAGGTTTATCATGAAATTTGTGGCTGATACGATGCTCGAGAAATTAGCCCGTTGGCTTCGCCTTATAGGAAACGATGTTGTTTACGATTCCTATAAACCGCTTAAAGAACTGGTAGATATAAGCAACAGCGAGGAGCGGGTGTTTCTAACTCGCCGGAAATCTTTTCCCGAGAGCATTACACCGGTTACTCTTTACGACATCTGCAGCGAAAACTTTGACGTTCAGATGAAACGTGTTATCGCACAGTTTAGTTTAGATATTAACGCTAAACTTTTTACACGATGTGTTGAATGTAATGTAGAAGTAGAAAAAGTCATTGATAAGGAAACTGTTAAAGACAGGGTTCCGCAACGGTCGTGGGAAGGGTTTACTGAGTTTTACGAATGCCCGAAATGCAAGAAGGTATTTTGGAAAGGGGCGCATATAATTAATACCATGAAAAAATTAAGTCGGATTTTGGATAAGAAAATTTAATATACTTTATTATAGGAGAATAGTATGGAACTGAAAATTGTAAAAATTGAAAAACCAGCCGATATGAACTTCATACTCGGGCAGTCGCACTTTATAAAAACTGTCGAAGATATTTACGAAGCTGTGGTTTCGACAAACCCTAATATCAAATTCGGGCTTGCGTTTTGTGAAGCGTCAGGTCCGTCGCTCGCACGCTATATAGGTAACGACCAAAACTTAATCGAAATTGCAAAGAAGAATGCTATGATTTTATCCGCCGGTCATTCCTTTGTTTTGTTTATGGAAAATGGTTTTCCGATAAACATACTAAATACGATTAAAATGGTGCCGGAGGTTTGCAATATCTTTTGCGCAACAGCCAACCCAGTCGAAGTAATCATTGCTGAAACCGAACAAGGCCGTGGAATCCTCGGTGTAATTGATGGGGTAAAGACTAAGGGCGTCGAAACAGATGACGATATTAAATATAGAAAAGAGTTTTTAAGAAAAATAGGTTATAAACTATAGCAGGAATTAAAGAACCGAATCCTGAATATCGGAAATAAATTATTTTGTTTAAAACTAAACTGGAATCATTATGAGTAATCATACAAATATTAAAGCGCCAAGAGGAACTCAAATTTCCTGCAAAGGATGGATACAGGAAGCCGCACTTCGTATGTTAATGAACAATCTTGATGCGGAAGTTGCAGAAAAGCCGGAAGAACTTATAGTTTACGGCGGAACAGGAAAAGCTGCGCGAAACTGGGAATGCTACGATGCAATAGTTCGCAGCTTGAAAGAACTTGAAAACGATGAAACACTTCTCGTTCAATCAGGAAAACCTGTGGGGATTTTTAAAACCCACGCCGATGCACCGCGAGTTCTGATTTCTAATTCTATGCTCGTTCCGCATTGGGCTACGTGGGATGAATTCCGCCGGTTGGAAGGACTTGGCTTAACAATGTATGGACAAATGACAGCCGGTAGCTGGATATACATTGGCTCGCAAGGAATTCTGCAAGGCACTTATGAAACATTTGTAGAATGTGGCAATAAATACTTTGGTGGAAATCTTTCAGGAAAATTCATACTCACTGCTGGTCTTGGCGGAATGGGCGGCGCTCAACCGCTCGCCGCAACAATGAACGGTGCCGCTATACTTGTAATCGAAGTGGATCGAGTAAGAATCGAGAAACGATTAAAAACCGGCTACCTCGATAAAACAACAGACAATCTTGATGAAGCACTCAAACTTATTCTCGATGCTAAAGCGAAAAAGGAAGCGCTCAGTGTCGGATTGCTTGGCAATGCTGCCGAAGTTTTACCGGAGATTGTTAAGCGCGGAATTGTTCCTGATATTCTCACCGACCAAACATCGGCACACGACACGCTAAATGGTTACGTACCCGCAGGAATCTCATATCAGCAAGCTCTTGCACTTCGGCACAGCGATCCACAAAAATATATTGCAATGTCGCGTGTTTCAATTGTCGAGCATCTGCTGGCGATGATAGAACTACAAAAACGAGGAGCTGTTACTTTCGATTATGGCAACAACATACGCGGCGAAGCTTTTGCAAATGGAGTGAAGAACGCTTTCGATATTCCCGGTTTTGTTCCTGAATATATCCGCCCGCTTTTCTGCGACGGCAAAGGTCCTTTCCGCTGGGCTGCGCTTTCAGGCGACCCCGAAGATATATACCGAACCGACAAAGCATTGATAGAAACATTTCCTGAAAATAAATCGCTTATTCGTTGGATTGAAAAAGCACAGAAACAAATTCATTTTCAAGGACTGCCTGCACGAATTTGCTGGCTCGGTTATGGTGAGCGAGCAAAGATGGGAAAAATTTTTAACGACCTTGTTGCAAGAGGAGAAGTCAAAGCCCCGATTGTAATCGGGCGCGATCATCTCGACTGCGGTTCAGTCGCATCACCAAATCGCGAAACAGAAAAAATGAAAGACGGCAGCGATGCAATTGCCGATTGGCCCATTCTTAACGCCCTGCTTAATGCGGTCGGAGGTGCAAGTTGGGTAAGTGTACATCACGGCGGCGGTGTCGGAATTGGAATGTCGATTCACGCGGGAATGGTTGTAGTTGCCGACGGAACAAAAGAAGCTGAACGCCGGCTTGAACGCGTTCTAACATACGATCCCGGAATGGGAATCATCCGTCATGCAGATGCCAGTTACGAACGTGCAATTGATAATGCTAAAAAGTTTAATGTAAAAGTACCGATGATGAAATGTTGATTTTATTGATTATAACCGTTAAAGATTATCCTAAAACTGAAGTAAAAAAGGGTAACTCATATATTTTTAACAAAAAACTTGATTATTTCAAAAATAAGCATTATACTTTAAACAAAATAAAGGAGGTTTGTTATGACAGAACCTAAAATAGCTCAGAAAGCTCCAATTGTTTTAGAGCTTGAGCCAGGAAAATATTATTGGTGCGCTTGTGGTTTATCCACTAACCAGCCATTCTGCAATGGAGCGCATAAAACTACCGATATCAAACCGGAAATGTTTGAGTTAGCCGAGAAATCTAAGATCGCTCTTTGCGGCTGCAAGCACACAAAAAACAAACCTAAATGCGACGGTACACATAAAACGCTGTAAATAAATAGATGCAAATTTTTTTAACTCATAAAGATCGTTTAATTTTAGGCGGCAACGGCGGATATCCGAACTCTGTTATTGAAGTCGATAAAGAGGGAAACCAGAAGAAGCACGAAATCAGTGAAAAGTTTAGCCGTCCGTGGATTAAGCATCATTTTCTAACACAAATTTTACGCGACACAGGTACGACCGATTCGATAGAAGCTCGTAATAAAAATCTGATAGAGGTGTTAAAAACCACACTACCTTTAGCAGAAAATTCTTATTCCGAATCTTCGTTAGGATGTTGGCGACAATTTCTTGAATCAACTTTCAGAACAACCGAAGCCGCTTGGTATTCAGGTAACCGAAAAATATTCCTGAAAGAAAAATTTGATAAAGCAGTCGAACAATTAGAAATTGATGTTCCCCTCTCAAATAATCAGCGCAGTTTTCTTTTTTTAGACGAGATGCGTTTCCTCCGTAGGTTACCCAAAATTCCTATCAAGCTTTTTTTTGCAATCTCACAAAATTACTTACTTGAACTTTTCGAGATTCTAAAACAGACCATTATCCAAAATCCTCACAACCGCGATATCGAGCAATTGATGTACCTTTTTTACAAAGGGTTCGATAACATTGCGGAATTAATAGAATTTGCCCGCGACTTAAACCGTAACGAATATGTTGAATGGATTTATTGGGCAGAAGACGACAAGAGAAGCATGGCTGAAATCAAACGGTCTGAAAACGATTTTAAATCGGCTTTTTATTTTTACGATTCAGCAAATCTGACACCGGCAGAGTATAAAGAAATTGCAGAATGGTATTTAGCCGAGAACGAATATAAACTCGCTTACCATTTTTATTATAAAGGCAAAGAGTTTGAAATTGCCCTCGATATATTACAGAACATAGGAATAAAAGAGTTTGCCTCTTTAACATCGATGCGGCAATTATCAAACTCGTTGAACAGCGATTTAACCGATGCCGCTGTTAAAAATATGTTCGAGCAAGAGCTTGAAACATTACGCGGCTTCAACAGGATTCGCTCTAACGAAGCATATCAAAAAGTTGCTTCGATTCCGGCTGCTCGTTTCGATCGAGAGACAGTCGAGAATAAATACGCATTCGGTGAATTAACAGAAGAAGAATATGTACGCTTGATTACACAACTTCGCGATAGACGTCATTAATTAATTTCAGGGTTAAAGTATGGCACAAACAATATCTATTAAAATTGGAGTCGAGAGATGTATCCACTGCGGACACAAGTGGATCGACTATTCGCAATCGCGCGAGTTCTGCTATATGTGTGGCAGGAAGAACATTTCGGAAACTCTCTCACTTTCCGACATAAAAAATGCAATCTCTGCACTCCGCAACGAAGATAAACAATATTTAGATAAGCACACCAAACGAGCTGCAGTTTTAAAACAGCGATACCGCGAAACTACCGATTTATATTTAGTCCGCGCTAAAGACATTTTTGCTAAAATACAACCATACTATTATCAGGGCGCAGTTTCAGAGAAGGTAGTTGAACAATTGATATTTTGCTTCCGTTTGTTTTCCGAGACCGGCTTACAAAAATCGGCTGCAAGCTGTGCTTATATGATAGCCACAGCATATTTGCAGCGCGGCATCGAAAAAGAAATTCAGAGGATTGAAGATTTGGGCGACCTGATTGCGGCGCGGCAATGGTTTTTACGTCTTGACGCTAAAGAATGGGAAGCCGCTATCAATCTGCATGTTGGTGAAAAAGCAATGGCAACTATTAGCACCGACCCGGCACTTCTGCAAACAATGATGCAAATTGCGTTATGGCATTTTTATCGTGCAAGAAACTTTTACTTTGATAAAAAAGCCTCGCAACTTGTTGAACGAATACAATTCGATATCGATCAGACTACCAAACTTCTTTCGTCATATACACGTGGTTTATCGGAAATTGAAGCTGCTAAAATTTCCGCTTACGGAAACGAAAGTCAGGGTGCCGAAATCCGAAAAGGTCTCGAATCTTTAGGTAGCTCACTGAGTTATGGCTTGGAGGTTTTCGGAGAAAATATCGAGCAAGCCGGCGGAAGCTTGAATCGGGCACTTCAAAGTATGGTCGGACTTCTCAGCGCAAGCTTGAGCCACACCGCTTATGCAATTACTTCTGCAATGGGTAAACCAAACAAGATTTTAAGAGATAGCGTGATAGATATTGGAAGAATGATTAATGCAAGCTCTCAGGCATTAACTCCCGAAACTTCGAAGTCGATAAACGACCTCGGCACAAAGTTAGCCAAAAGCACTGCCAATAAAAACATGCTGCGGAAGATTGTGTCGAATGACAACTTCAAGAATCTTACCGATTCGATAATGCCAAACACACAAAAAGCAATTGATAATATCGGTAACCTCGATCAGCCCTCTGAAAAATCGCCCGACAGTTTATTAGATACATTGGTAATCGAGGGAATGGATTCGGTGATATATCAAATGGAGAAAAGAAATTAATTAACAATAATAAATTATACTTAAGGAGATTACATGCATAGTGTTGGACATATAGAATTACCGACAACTGATTTTAAGATGACACAAAAGTTTTTTGGTAAATTATTCGGTTGGAAATTTGAGGAAGTGCCCGATTGGGATTACATGCTTTTTTATGCACCACAAAAGCCACACGGTGGATTTTATAAAGTGAAGAAAATGGTAAAGAAGCATACGGTATTAATTTACATCGAGGTAGATTCTATTGATATAAAATTAAAAGAAATTAAAACACTAAAAGGAAAAGTTTTAATTCCGAAATCTTCTATCGGTCAGATGGGCTGGTGGGCAAAGTTTGAAACTCCTGACGGCTGCCATGTAACCCTCTGGGAAAGTGCCAAGAAGAAGTAAGTTCCACTGTAACAAGTTCAAAAAAATTATTAGCCGGTTTCTTCAGAACAAGCGACAATCTATGTTTTGGGAGCCGGCTTTTCTATTCATAAAAATTGGGCACTAATTGTCCACTCACCTTTTCACCGATTCACTCTTCTTCAAAACCAAGGCTCGCTGCATATTCCATAACTCCAATCTACCCAACCTCCTCGATTTTACTTGCCCTCTTGCTTTTTAAAGAAAATTAAACTATCATTCAGTTGAACAATTGCTCAATCGTTAATATGAAAGAATAAATATGACTAAACCAATCCCCGTTTGCAAAATTGGAATTGTGCACAAAGACAAAGTTAAATCAGCCCAGAGTGCAATTAAAAACGAACACAATATTTTAGAAGCTTCCGAAATCTTTAAAATACTGAGCGACCCTACCCGTTTAAAAATTGTAATGGCATTAGCAAAAGAAGAACTCTGTGTTTGCGACATCGCAGCTCTTCTCAACTTAACTGAGTCTGCAATTTCACACCAGCTTCGTCTGCTTAAAAACTCCCGAATTGTAAAACATCGCCGCGATGGCAAAATGGCTTATTATACATTAGACGATGAGCATATCGAAGATTTAATAAAAGCTGCTTTACAGCATACAACGGAGTAAGCTGCATGAGTAAAAAAAGTAAAAATACGCTTCTTTATGTAAAAGGAGTTTGCTGCGCAGAAGAAGAGGTTGTTGTGCGGAAAAAACTTTCTTCAACCGACGGTATTGATCAATTTAACTTCAACATCATCACACAACGATTAAGCGTAACACATACTTGCCCGGAAGAAAAAATTATAAGCGTGCTCGACTCAGCCGGTTTTAAAACTCAAAGGTTTGAAGCTTCTGTTAAACCAAAATATTTTTGGGAAAAACACTCTAATTTGTTCTTTACAACCATTGCCGGTTCCTTAACTTTTTTGGGTATCGTGCTAAGTTATTTCGGAGTAACTCAGTCGGTAACTATAGTAATTTTCGTTGCAGCAATTTGCAGCGGAGGATGGCAGATTGCAATAAAAGCGTACAAAGCTGCTCTCAATCTTGCGTTAGACATGAACTTTCTTATGTCCGTTGCAACAATCGGTGCTGTAATAATCGGTGAGTTCGCCGAAGCAGCGGCGGTAATATTTATGTTTTCGTTAGCTTTGTTACTCGAATCGTACAGCATCGAACGAACTCGTAATGCAATTCGATCGCTGATGGAACTTTCGCCTCAAACTGCCTCTGTTAAAAACGGCAACGGGGAGATTACAAAAAAAGTTGAAGATATTAATATCGGAGAAATAATTATTGTTCGCCCCGGCGAGAGAGTTTCGCTCGATGGAATTATTACTCACGGAAAAACTTCTGTGAATGAATCGCTTATAACCGGTGAATCGCTGCCGGTTTTTAAAAGCGAAAGTGATGCTGTGTATGCAGGCACTATCAATGGAAAAGGAATTGTTGAGTTTAAAGTTACACATAGTTATCGCGATACTAAATTAGCATACATCACTCATCTTGTTGAAGAGGCACAATCGGAGAAATCACAGAGTCAAACATTTATCGAAAAGTTTGCGCGCTATTATACTCCATCGGTAGTTATTATTGCAATTTTGATTGCAGCCCTTCCGCCTCTCTTGTTTTCTCAACCATTCAGCGAATGGTTTTACCGCTCATTAGTAATGCTTGTAATCGCTTGTCCCTGCGCTCTCGTAATCTCAACGCCGGTAACGATTGTAAGCGGAATAACAAGCGCTGCTCGCAACGGAGTTCTTATAAAAGGCGGCAGATATTTGGAAGAAATCGGTAAAATATCTGCAATCGCGATTGATAAAACTGGCACTTTAACGGAAGGTAAGCCAAAAGTTGTTGATGTGGTTCCTTTGAATTCAGTTTCTAATACTGAACTTTTAAGGATTGCTGCAGCAATTGAGGCAAAGTCGGAACATCCGTTAGCTGCGGCAATTGAACTGAAAGCAATCGAAGAAGATATATCATTTCAAGATATTGTCGTTCATGAGTTTGAATCGTTTCCGGGAAAAGGTATTAAAGGAGTTGTTGAGGGAAAAACATATATACTCGGCAATCACAATTTTTGTGAAGAACTGCAAGCGTGCAACAATCAAGTGGAAAGTAAACTTCATCAATTAGAGAACGAGGGAAAAACTGTTGTAGTTATAATTGAAGACAACATTCCTGTTGGAGTGATCTCTGTTGTAGATACTGCGCGGGAAGAAAGTAAACAAGCAATATCGCTTCTTCACAATGCTGGCATCAAAAAAGTTATCATGCTTACGGGCGACAATGAAGCAACAGCCCGCTCGATTGCCGGCGAACTTGGCATCGATGATGTGCGTTCACAATTACTCCCTGAACATAAAGTTGAAGCGATTAATGAGTTAAAAAATATTTATGGAAATGTCGGTATGGTAGGCGACGGCGTAAACGATGCGCCTGCTTTGGCAGCAGCATCAATTGGAATTGCAATGGGAACAGCCGGAACTGATGCCGCTATCGAAACTTCGAACATCGTGTTAATGTCGGATAACCTCTCGAAAGTTTCTGAAACTATTGAGTTATCCAGAAAAACACTTCGAATTATAAAGCAAAACATTACAATTGCATTAGTAACTAAAGGGATATTTTTGATATTGGGTGCTTCGGGTATTGCTA
The DNA here is from genome assembly GCA_030682385.1 of Bacteroidota bacterium. Taxonomy (GTDB): domain Bacteria; phylum Bacteroidota; class Ignavibacteria; order UBA10030; family BY39; genus JASEGV01. The sequence goes on along the minus strand of JAUXOG010000054.1, from coordinate 7,184 downwards.
CTTTGTGGCTTGCAATTTTAGCAGACGACGGGGCGGCACTGTTAGTAATATTAAACGGATTGAGGTTGCTGAAGAGGAACCCTTATTAGTGAAAATTCGTGGCGAAAAAAAATAAGCCACGAATCGCACGAATGTACACGAATGCAAGGGGTTGACTAAATAGCAATAATTTGTCACCTTGAGTGAACAACAATGAAGCCTTTTAACATCTCCTAGTTTTTATACCAATCTTTCTTCGGTCTGTAAGCGGTCTTCAACTTCGACTTCTCTTCGAATCTTTCAATCGCTACCTTAATTAACATATCTAACAGTTTGGGATATGGGATTCCCGATGCTTCCAAGAGTTTCGGATACATACTAATCGATGTGAATCCGGGAATTGTGTTGAGTTCGTTTAAATAGATTTTGTTAGAATCTCTTCCTACTAAAAAGTCGGCACGCGCCATACCCGAACAATCTATTGCCTTGTATCCCCGCAAAGCATATTCTTTAATTTTATCTGCAATCCGTTTGGGAATGTTTGCAGGTATTTCCGAAGTTGACTTGCCATCCACATATTTTGCATCGTAGTCGTAAAATTCGTTCGACGAAATTATCTCGCCCGGCACCGAAACTATCGGATTGTCGTTGCCTAACAAACTAACCTCGATTTCGCGAGCATTCGGAACTGCTTTCTCGACTAAAATTTTCCGGTCATAATTTGCGGCAAGCACGACTGCACCTTCAAGCTCACTACTGTTGTGCGCTTTTGTAATACCTACGCTCGAACCCATATTCGCCGGTTTAACAAAACACGGAAAACCAAGTTCACTTGCTACTTGAGATAAAAAATACTTTTTATTTACTTGGAATTCTTTCCAAAGAAACCAGATATCCGGTATTACAGGAATGCCCGCTGCCTTGTAAAGCCGGCGTGCCACAATTTTATCCATCGCAACTGACGATGCCAGCACGCCAGCCCCCACATACGGAATGTTAGCAAGCTCAAGTAACCCTTGCACCGTTCCATCCTCGCCGAACGTCCCGTGAAGAACCGGAAGTACTACATCAATATTTTCTTTAGAATTTATTTTTGAAAATATTTCTACTATACCTTGTAAGTTTGGATCCGGCAGTAGAATTTTTTGTGGCTGCTGGTTTATTTTTTTTCTTGATTTCAAAACTTCAAGTGTATCGGACGAACTTATCCACCTGCCATCTAAAGTAATTCCAATCGGAACAACATCATACTTCTTCTTGTCGAGTGCGTTGATTACTGAAGTTGCAGAAACTAACGATACTTCGTGCTCGGCAGACCTTCCACCAAATAAAACACCTATTTTAAGTTTGCGTTTCATAGATAATACTTTTTTATATAAGTTTTTAAATCGTCTTCTGAATTTTCGGTTTGTCCCGGCGTCCCACTCTGTTTGCATGTGTCGGAAGTTTCGCAAGCAAGCCTGTCTGAAAAATCTTTGCTAATAGATTTTAGTTTCTCTACATCTTGCTGCGACAAGAGATTTTCGCCTCCCAACATCCGTGCTACGAATGTAATGTGAGCTGCGTGTTCAACTTTTTCCATTTTGTAATAAGCATCGTATAAATCGCTGCCGTAAGTTACAACACCGTGATTAGCAAGCAGAATTGCGTTAGCTTGTTTAACAAACGGTTCAATAGCTTTAACTACTTCGAGTGTTGATGGAGTTGCGTATTCTGCAAGGGGGATTGCTCCCAAACCTACGATGACTTCCGGAAACACGCATCCGGTTAACGGCTGGCGGGCTGTGGCAAATCCTGTTGCATACGGCGGATGTGCGTGTACGACTGCCTTTACATCGGGACGCTGAAGGTAAATAAATAAGTGCATTGCTAACTCAGTTGAGGGAGCGTAGCTGCCCGAAACAACCTCGCCTTGCCGATTTACTTCGATAATATCTTCCGCGGAAACTATTCCTTTGTTCACACCGGTTCGTGTGGTCAGGAATGTTCCCGTTTCAAGCCGAACGCTCACATTACCGTCGGTTGCCGAAACAAAGCCCTTTTCATACATGCGGCGGCATACGCTGATAAAATCTTCTATAAGTTTATTTTTGATTAACATAGACATTTGAAAATAACAAAAAAGGATATAAAAAAAAAGCCGACTTCTTTAGAACGTAAAAAACGTAAAACGTTTTAAAACGTTCCCAATATCAAGAAATCGGCTCAATTAAGGCAGGCGGGCATTTTTCCATTGATACAATGATCTCACCTTATAACCTCCATCAACTCGCTTACAACATTATACTTTCCAAACGGCGGCATCATGTAAATTCCCTGAACAAACTGTGTTGCTTCTTTGATAAATTCTTTCGATAACTCAATGCCAACTTTTGCAGCATCGCTACCGGCATTCCGGATTTTTTCTCTGATTTTTTCAGGTATTATCATTCCCGGGACTTCGTTATGCAAAAAGTCGGTATGCTTGTAACTTCGTAAAGGCAGCACACCAACCATTAGCGGTAAATTCAAAACTTCAATCCGTTTTATAAAATCTTCAAGAGTTTTCAATTCGTATAAGGGTTGAGTAAAAATTATTTCGGCGCCGGCTTCGGCTTTCTTCTCAAGCCGCTCAATCTCAAAATCCATATCGGCGGCTAACGGATTTGCAGCACACGCAATTAAAAAAGAAGTCGGCTCACCGATTGTGTGTCCTAACAAATCGACGCCGCGGTTCATAGAACTCACCGCTCTTATTAATCCGATTGAGTCAACATCGAAGACGGATCGTGCTTGTGGATAATCGCCGATGTTTGCCGGGTCGCCCGTTATACAAAGCAAATTTTTAATGCCGAGGGCATGCGAGCCGAGTAAGTCAGCTTGTAGAGCCAATAAATTTTTGTCGCGGGCTGTAAAGTGTGTAATTGTTTCGATACCAACCTTTTGCATAATCAGTTGCGAAACGGCTACAGGGCTCATCCTTAGCCTGGCTCGGGCGCCATCTGTGATGTTTACTGCATCAACTCCAAGCTCGTAACATTTTTGCGCCCCCTCAATTACTTTTCGCATATCAACGCCGCGAGGAATATCGAGTTCAACAGTAGTTAAAACTTTTTTGCCGATGTTCCGTGCAAATTTCGATTTACGAAATTTTTCTGCATCATATTGCAATTCCTTCTCTGCTTCGAGTGGTACCAATCGTCCGTCAGTTGACGGATTAGCCGAAGATTTAATATCACCTCTTTTAACTTGAACATCTTTAATTGCATCTCTGATAGCACGGATATGAGCCGGCGTTGAGCCGCAGCAGGCGCCAATTATTGTAACTCCGCTTTGAACAAGCTCGCGCGCATAAGTTGCTAAATATTCAGGAGATGTGTGATAAATCGATCGTCCATCCTGCAGTGTTGGAATTCCTGCAGCAGGTTGAGCAACAAGATAGATTCCCTCTTTATGAAGATTGCGGATAATCCCGAACATCCGCTGCGGTCCGATAGTACAATTTGCCCCAACTATATCTACACCTTTTTCGATTATGTGCTCGACAACTTCGATTGGATAATTGCCTGCGAGTATCGAGCCGTCTTCGGCAAAAGCTTTTTGTGCAATAAGGGGAATGTTTGTAAGCGATTTCACAGCTTCGATTGCTTCATCGAGTTCCTGAATGCTTACAAAAGTTTCAAGCATTATCAGGTCGATACCACCTTCAAGCAAATACTCAACCTGTTCTTTGAACGCATCGCGCACCTGCTGCCGTTTTACTTTTCCGATTGGTTCCATTAATTTTCCGGTTGGACCAACTGCACCGGCAACATAAACTTTATCGCCGGCAGCGCGGCGAGCAATTTCAACTCCTGCTAAATTTATCTCTCTTATTTTGTCTTCTAAATGATAATCTGCCAAACGGAAACGGTTTGCTGAAAATGTATTTGTCTCGATTATCTCTGAGCCGGCTTCAATATATTCGCAATGAAGCCGTTCAACGATGTCCGGGTTTTTAATGTTTTGGATTTCGTGCGGAAGTTCGTCGTACTCGTATAAATCGAGCAGCGTTCCCATTGCACCGTCGCACAGAATCGGTCCCAATTTTAATCGGTCTCTAAATGGTATTTTCATACCTAAACTGATTTTCTTAAAATGTACTCCTCGGCAATCTGCACGGCATTAGTTGCGGCACCTTTACGCAGATTATCGGAAACAACCCACATATTCAAACCGTTCTTAATTGTTTCATCCCTTCGTAACCGTCCGACGAATACTTCATCGCGATTATGCGCCCAAATTGGCATTGGATAAATATTTTGCATCGGGTCGTCCTGCAGCACAACTCCCGGTGCACTGCTTAAAACTTTTTTAACTTCTTCAAGTTCAAACGGTTTTTCAAATTCAATATTGATTGCTTCGCCGTGTCCTCCGATTGACGGAATACGCACACAGGTTGCTGTAATTTTCAGTGCCGGCTCTTCCATAATTTTTCGGGTTTCGTTCACCATCTTTAATTCTTCACGTGTATAACCATCTTCATAAAAAATATCAATGTGCGGAAAACAATTATACGCAATTTGATGAGGGAATTTTTGTTTTCGCATCGGAACTTTATGCACCTCATCTTCAAGCTGGTCAACAGCATACTGACCGGCGCCCGTTACGGACTGATACGTTGATACGATTATTCTTTTTATTTTCCACTTATCGTGCAGCGGTTTTAAGGCAACTACCATTTGAATTGTCGAGCAGTTGGGATTGGCAATGATGCCTTTATGTTTTAACACTTTGTGCGGGTTTACTTCGGGCACAACAAGCGGAACCCAATCTTCCATGCGAAACGTGCTGCTGTTATCAATTACGAGCGCTCCTTTTTGAGCCGCGATGGGAGCGAACTCTTTACTGACGGGACCGCCTGCACTAAAAAACACAAAATCGAAACCTGACAATACATCGGCAGTTAACTTTTCGACAAAATAAGTTTTTCCTTTAAAGTCAATTTGCGTGCCTATCGATTTTTCGGTAGCAAGAAGATGTAATTTGCCGACGGGAAACTTGCGTTGTTCGAGAACTTCCAAAATTTTTCTTCCAACTAATCCGGTGGAACCTACAATTCCGATGTCATAAAGTTTCATTGCTTTCCTCTCAAATATTTATGTAAGAATATTTATTAACAATAAAAAGGGAAATGCGATAGTATTGATGATACCGAAAAAAATTGTTCTGAAAGCGTCAACACGCATCAATAAAATTACGATGAATATTCCGAAGAAGCCGATGTTACGATATTGTTCGCTGATACTATCCGGTAAAAGCGATGCGACGACGTGCGAACCGTCTAAAGGTGGAATCGGTAACATATTGAACACGGCGAGTATTACGTTGAGATACAGCCCTCCCAAGAACATTTTGTTTAAGAAGCCCCACATTTCGGTTAACAATTCGATATTCGCTTGTTGGACTAAAGGAGTGAATGTGTGAGCCAAAATGAATGCAAGGGCGCAAACGAAGGCAAGGGCGATATTCGAGAGTGGACCTACTACTGAAACAAGTATATCGTCTCGTTTGAAATTCGAAAAGTTCATTGGATTTACAGGAACCGGTTTTGCCCATGCAATAAAAATCTGACCAGCCATAAATAAAGAGAACAGAGGAACAAGGACTGAACCGATTGGATCAATGTGGGGAATTGGATTGAATGTTAGTCGCCCCATCATTTTTGCGGTTGGATCGCCTAAACGCAAAGCCATATAACCGTGTGAAATTTCGTGGACGATAACAGAGAATAACAGGATCGGTAGTATATATAGATGTTCGATAATTTTTTCCATTTGCTAAGTTTATGAGTATTTGATAAATTCAGTAAAAAGATAAGTGTTTTTAAGTTAAAAGAAAAATATATATATTTTACAAGAATAAATGAGAGAAAAATATGGGCTCAGTAAAATTGGAAAAGGTTCGGAAAACATACGAACCAAACGTAACGGTTGTTCACGATGTTAACTTGGAAATTCCGGATAAGGAGTTTATCGTGTTGGTTGGACCTTCGGGATGCGGTAAATCGACAACATTGAGGATGATTGCCGGACTCGAAGAAATTACAAGCGGCACGATTTCAATTGACGAAAAAGTCGTGAACGACATCCCTCCGAAAGACAGGGACATTGCAATGGTATTTCAAAATTACGCTCTCTACCCGCATATGAATGTGTTTGAAAATTTAGCTTTCGGCTTGAAATTAAGGAAGTATGATAAAGCCGAGATAATCAAACGTGTTCAAAAAGCTGCCGATATACTTGGCATTAGCCAGTTGTTAGAGCGTAAACCGAAAGCCCTTTCGGGCGGACAGCGGCAGCGAGTTGCTCTGGGCAGAGCGATTGTGCGTCAACCGAAAGTATTTTTGTTCGATGAGCCGCTCAGCAATCTCGATGCAAACCTGCGTGTTCAAATGCGAACCGAAATTTCGAGACTTCATCACCAAATTGAAACCACGATGATTTACGTAACACACGACCAAGTTGAAGCAATGTCCATGGGCGACAGGATTGTTGTAATGAAAGACGGTCACATACATCAAGTTGATACACCGCTAAACATCTACAATAATCCCGTAAATAAATTTGTTGCTTCGTTTATTGGAAGTCCGACGATGAATTTTATAGAAGGTAAAATTCATACTGATGTCCAACTGATGTACACGTCGCTGAATAAAACTTTTGAATGTAATTTACCAGATGAATTCAGAAATAAATTAGCAGCTTATACAAATAAAGAAATTGTATTAGGAATCAGGCCCGAGCACATTCACACGCATTCTAATTCAGCGGCGTTGAAGGAGATAACAGGATTCATCGAAGTTATAGAAACTGTAGGGAACGAAATGTTTGTTTATTTCGCAACTGGAAACGGCGAAAAGTTAGTGGCTCGTGTGCCTCCCGATAACAGGTTAAAAGTGAACGAGAATTTTCCGCTTTTTATTGATACAACCAAATTACACTTTTTTGATAAAGATAATGAAAAAGCTATATGACTATTTACTTAAGGGCATCTCTAAAAACTTGAATTAAGGACTAAAGTCCGCAGAGATTAGTATGTTTTTGTAACCCCACGCTTAAGAGACTGTGTGATAATTAAAGAACGAAACTGAAATTAATATACAAAACTGTATGAAGAAAGAAAAATTATTGTTAAATTTGAGGAGAATATTTTAAGACAAATAGACAAGAAAGCAAAATGAATTT
>JAUXOG010000040.1 GCA_030682385.1 Bacteroidota bacterium | reverse complement strand
CTCCCAGTCCCGCTTTCAGCGGGATTCGCAATTCGACTGATAACTTAACTTCTCACTCCTTTTACGGGATTGTTAAGTTATGTCGAATTGGAACTGAGCTACAGCCCCATCAATATAAATATATCCTCTTATTTATACAAGAAAAATGTATTTGACACAAAAAAAATAAAGTTGACTAACAGTCTAAAAATGCGTATTTTTTATCTGAAATTTAATGATTTTTTCACTTATGCACCGATTTTCGTATGTTTAATGAATTGACAGAACGACAAAAAGAAGTTCTAAAATATATTATCCAAAACTTTATTTTAACTGCAACACCGATTGGGTCGAGTTTTTTAGCAAAACAATCGGATTTAGGTTTAAGCTCTGCAAGCATCCGGAATGTTATGGCAGACCTTGAAGAGCAAGGATTTCTTTCGCACCCGCACGTTTCGGCAGGTAGAATTCCTACCGATAAAGCTTATCGCCTTTATGTTAATGGGTTGATGGAGTTTAATGAATTAGACAAACTCGAACAAAAAACTATATTTCAAGATTTAATAGGAATTTCTGATACTGATGATTTACTGAAAGAAACGGGTAAATTGCTGAGCCGCATCTCGCATCAACTAAGTATCGTATCGTCGCCGCATCTGATTACCGGCAGGCTGAATAGGATAGAAGTTATACAAATTTCGAGTTCGAAAATTCTTGTGATTCTGACAATCGAATCACTTGTTGTGAAAACAATTACTATGGAATTCATATCCGACATCCGGCATAGTCAATTGGAAAAAATCACAAGTTTTTTAAACGAACGATTATCCGGTTTAACTCTTAAAGAAATACGGGATACTTTTTACGACAGAATTAAAGATGCCGAAAACGAAGAGACCGGATTAATACGCTTGTTCCTCGGAAACACTGATAAATTATTCAGTGATTTTACATCAAAAGAACGAGTGCATATAAGCGGAACGAAAAATATTTTATCTCAACCGGAATTCGAATCCCCCGAAAAAGTTCGCAGTATAATTGAACTGATCGACAACGAAGATATTATCATACACATCATAGATAGATACGAAGAAAAAATGAGTTCCGAGGGAATTACTATTTTAATCGGTTCAGAAAATGATATCGAGAAACTCCAAAATTACAGCATGATTATTTCTTCCTACAATATAGGAGAAACAAAAGGAACTATCGGCGTGATAGGTCCAAAGAGAATGGAATATCAGCGACTCATTCCTCTCGTAGGATACATAACTGAATTCGTATCATCTAAAAATTAATATAAACTGAAAGGATTTTTACAAATACCAAATGGCAGATAACGACAATATTCAAGATCAAGATATAGAAGTTAATGAAACTCAATTATTAAACGATCGGATTGTTGAATTACAAAAAACATACGACAGTTTAAAAGATCAACTTTTAAGAAAAGCAGCCGAATTCGATAATTACAAGAAGCGAATTGAAAACGACCTTTACAACATCACAAGATTCGCAAACGAGAACCTCATCGAAAAGCTGCTTGTAGTTTTAGACGATTTCGAAAGATTCCTACAGCACGCACAGGAAGAAAATACTGATTCACTGAATGATCCATTTTTTCAGGGTATCGACCTTATTTATAACAAGATGCTGAAAATTCTTGAGCAACAAGGTCTAACTAAAATGAACACTACCGGGCAACCTTTCGATGTAAATATACACGATGCTTTAATGGTTATGCCTAACACCGATTTCAAAACCCTGCCTAACATTGTGATCAAAGAAGTTGAAAGCGGGTACACGTTACACGACAAAGTATTACGTCATGCAAAAGTTATTGTCTCCGGCGAATTAAGCGAGCAGGAAGGCGGGGCTGATTAACTATGGCGAAACGCGATTATTACGAAATTCTCGGAGTTTCAAAAAACGCTTCTCAGGATGATATAAAAAAATCGTATCGAAAAATTGCTATGCAAAATCATCCCGACCGTAATCCTAATAATAAACAAGCAGAGGACAAGTTTAAAGAAGCTGCCGAAGCATACGAAGTATTGAGTGATTCCGACAAGCGGCAGCGATACGACCGGTTTGGTCATGAAGGGCTGCGTGCCGGACAAGATTTCCACGGTTATACAGATATTCATGATATATTTTCATCGTTCGGCGATATTTTCGGAAGCGCTTTTGGTGGAAGTATTTTTGAAGATGCGTTTGGCAATCGAAGTTCGAGGCAAAGAAGGCAGCAGCACACCGGTGTTCCGGGAGCCGACTTAAAAGTCCATTTGAAACTGACCCTCGAAGAAATTTCAACCGGTGTCGAGAAAAAACTAAAGATAAAAGCATACAAAACTTGTGAACTTTGCGGCGGTAGCGGAGCCCGATCCAATGCCTCGCGTGCTACATGTCCCTCGTGTAACGGAAGCGGCGAGATACGTCAGGTGTCGCGTTCAGTTTTCGGACAATTTGTAAATATATCAACTTGCGATAACTGCAACGGCGAAGGAAAGATTATTAAAGATTTATGTCCTGAGTGCCGCGGCGAAGGCCGGGTGCACGGCGAAAAAACTATAAAAATAAATATTCCCGCGGGTGTTTCCGAAGGCAATTATATACCGTTACGTAATCAAGGCAATGCTGGAAAGCGTGGCGGACCCAACGGCGATATCATAGTTATTATTGAAGAAGAGCCGCACGACATTTTTGTTCGGCAAGGTAACGATATTATTTTAGACTTGTTAATCAGTTTTCCAGAAGCTGCACTCGGCGCCGATATTGAAATTCCGACACTAACCGGTAAAGCTAAGCTACATATCGAACAGGGTACTCAATCCGGTAAAGTTCTCCGAATGCGGGAAAAGGGACTTCAACAACTCAACGGCTACGGGAGAGGCGACCAATTAATACGAATCAATGTTTGGACTCCAACCCGACTCACTCAAAAAGATAAAGAAATTCTAAAAGAGTTACTGAGCCGTGATACGATGAAACCTCGTGAAGGCGATAAATCGGCAAATTCAGATAAAAGTTTTTTTGAAAAATTCAGAGATGCCTTTTCCTAAATTATCGTGATGAATATTCTAGAGTGGATAAATAAAAAAATTGGTTTTACTAAAAACGAGCTCCGGGTTATTATATTTTTAGCAGCAGCTTTTGTAATTGGCGCCGGTATTAAAATCTACAAAGCCAATACGAATGAACAACCCGGAAGAACTTTCGATTATTCTGAAAGTGATGCACAATTCCAATCACTTTCGCAGAATACATATTTATCGCAAGGCGAAAATATTCCCATCAACGAAAATGCCCCTCCTCCATCGCAACAAAAAAAATCTTTGCCGAAAGAAAAAAGCATTAATTTAAACAAAGCTGATAAAACCGAGTTGATGAAACTGCCGGGAATCGGGGTAACGACCGCCGATGCGATTATCAAATACCGTGAAGAGAACAACGGGTTCGACGACATCAACCAGTTATTAAAAGTAAAAGGAATCGGTAAAAAGAAATTAGAAAAAATAGCTCCGTATCTTACACTTGAAAAGTAAAAAACAAAATCAGGAACTAATTAAAATATGCCACAACAAATTACTGCCGGGATTAGTGTTTTAAACGAAATCGCACATTTCGTTGTCCTGAAAATCAACGAATATAAAATAGAGTTGATATATTTGGAGGAATACCAAAAAACCGAACTTGATAGATCGGATACCTGGTTTTTAAAACCGTTAGCTATGCGAAGCGATACAATTTTCGAGCGTCCTCAAAGCGTGTCGGTAGCACTTGATAAAAAGTTTCTTTTCATACACAATTTTCCGATAGATTCAAATTTGACTAAAGTTGAACAAAACGAGCATGTGAATTGGGAAATTTCTCAACATATACCAAACTTCCATCCGCAAGAATACATCAGCGATACACATCTATTGAACACATCCGATGATAGAAAAATCAACGACATTATTTCGGTTACTGTAAAAAGAACTTTAGTATATGCAATTCATGAATATATAGCCCAACGAAATTTAAATTTAAATATTGTAGATGCTACACAATTTGCTGTTGAAGATGTTCTCCTGCTTACTCAACCTGAAATCAAAAATCAACAATGCGTAGTTGTCGGACTGACAAGATCTAGTATAGAATACAGTCGATACTCCAATGGACATTTGATAGAATATAACGGCCGTTCGGAATCGGATATTGAGGCGGGTGTACAATATTTAAAAAACTCTTTGTCGGGTAGGGTTTATGATTCGATATTTATTTATGGTAACCAAGCCTCTGCTGAGGTTTTAGGAAAACTAAGAAGAGATGTTTCGCCCAACATTTCTATTCTAAACCCATTTCGCCGGTTAAATATTTCTACGGTACGAAACTACGACAGGTTTGTAAATAATGTGCAGCGGTTCGTGCCTGCCGTCGGAATCGCACTCAGGAAACCTTGATTATGCGTGTTATTTCCGGAATTTTTAAAGGACATCAATTAAAATCTGCCCGTCAACTGGACATCCGTCCGGCTACCGACCGGGTAAAAGAAACTATTTTTAATGTTTTGCAGACACGTCTGAAACTCGAAGATGCGCGGGTTCTCGATTTATTTGCAGGCACCGGTAGTTTAGCCATCGAAGCATTGAGCCGTTACGCCGCCTTTGCTACTATCGTTGATAATTCAAGATCATCTATCGAGTTAATTAAATCGAATATTGAAAAGTTAAAATTATCAGATAAAAGCCGTATCATCCAGGCGGATGCTTTTAAGTTTATAAGCAAAACTGAGGGAAAATACGATTTGATTTTTGCCGACCCACCTTACGTTTATGAATTTACTACTAGCATTCCCGAAAAAATCTTCACTAATAATTTATTAAATACCGGCGGCTTTTTGATAATTGAGCATACAAAAAAAATGATTTTTGAAAATTCCGATAAATACATTCAATCGATTACAAAAGATTTCGGAAATACAGTAGTATCGTTTTTCGTTCACAACATAATGGAGAAAAAATGAAAATTGCAATCTATCCCGGAACATTCGACCCGATTACTTACGGACACATAGATGTACTCGAACGTGCAATCGAAATATTCGATAAAGTTATTGTAACTCTTGCACGCAACTCGGCAAAGCAACCGCTGTTCAGCGACGAAGAGCGAATCCAAATGGTAAAAACTGCCGTAAAAAAATATGGCAAACGTGTCGAGGTGGAATATTTTGATGGATTATTAGTTGACTATGCGAGAAGAAAAAAAGCGAAAGCTTTAGTCCGCGGCTTGCGCGCAATTTCGGATTTCGAGTATGAATTTCAAATGGCTTTGATGAACAGAAAGTTAGCCGACAAAATTACTACAGTATTTCTGATGCCTCACGAAAATCATACTTATTTGAACTCATCTATAGTCCGTGAAATTGCTAAGCTGGGTGGCGACATTTCAAGTTTTGTCCCGCCACACGTTCAAAAACTTTTGAAGTTTAAACTTAAAAAAACAATAGATATTTGAAAGTGTCTGCATATATTACAGTTCACTTCAGTGAACTGGCAAAAGTTTAAACAAAACAATTGGCTTTAGCCACATAGATTAGTCAGTTGGCTGAAGTCAACTGCAATAAATTTCCAAAACACTAAATAGAAAGGAAAAATCTATGAGCTGGGTAAGGGTTTGGATACATTTAGTATTTTCGACAAAGAACTGGGAGCCATTTCTTAATTCAAAAGAAATAAGAAACAAAGTTTTTCAACATATCAAACAAAATGCAGAAGAAAAAGGGATTTGGCTTGATTGTATAAATGGATATCATGACAATGTGCACTGCTTAATCTCACTCAATAAAGATCAAACCATCAGCAAGGTTGCGCAACTCATTAAAGGCGAATCATCATTTTGGATAAATCAGAATAAAATCACTAACCAAAAATTTGTATGGCAAGATGATTACTGGGCAGTCAGTGTCAGTGAAAGTCATCTGCATGAATTAAGAGAATACATTTATCAGCAGGAAAAACATCATACCAAAAAAACTTTTACAGAAGAAGTAAAAGAGTTTGTTGCTAAATATGGATTTGTTTTGATAAAAGAAAATAGCTGATTGTTTTGTAAAGGATTTATTGCAGTTCACTTTTTTCAGTTCACTTCAGTGAACTGGCCACATCCCAAAATTATTGACAATTTAAATGAGAAGCATTATATTGCAACAGCAAATTATCAAAGACCGGATGGAGTTAATTGGTTGAGATAATTTTACAGTTGGATAGGAAAAATTTATTTTTTTTTTTAATAAAAAAACAAATGAAAGATAAACTAAACCATATAATAGCGCTACCCACAAATCAAATACAAAAATTTATAAAGAGTTTAATCCACGAAGTGGTAACAGGAAAAAAGCGGGTGCATGGTGTAACTCAAACTAAAGTAAAAGAAACGGTGGTATGGGCAAAAAACTAAAACATACCAACCATTCGGGCGAAACACTTTTTGCAGAGCTGTCGCAGTTGATACAGCAAAGCCAAACGCAGGTAGCTGTGGCTGTCAACAGCACACTTACCACACTCTTTTGGCAGGTTGGTCACCGCATCAATACCCATATTTTGCAAAACAGGCGGGCTGAATATGGAAAGCAAATTGTGCCGACAGTGTCGGCACAATTGGAAAAAGAGTATGGGCGAAACTTTACTGAGAAAAATGTAAGGAGAATGATGAAGTTTGCCGTGCAATTTCAAGAGAATGAAATTGTCGTTACACTGTCACGACAATTAAGTTGGTCGCATTTTGTGGAATTGCTGCCTTTGAAAAAGGGAGAAGCACGGCTGTTTTATGCCCAAAAATCGGTATTGGATAACTGGGGTGTAAGGGAATTGAGAGACGCCATTGCCCGAAAGGAATTTGAACGCAACAAGATTGCCTTGCCACAGTTGCATCCTGATTTATTGCCGGAACAGGCACCTGTTTTCAAAGACCCCTATTTTCTTGACTTTTTGGGTTTACAGGATGACTACCTTGAAAAAGATTTGGAAGCCGCCATACTAAAAGAATTGGAGCGATTTATTCTGGAAATCGGAAAGGGTTTTGCTTTTGTCGAACGCCAAAAGCGGATGATTATTGATGGCGAGGATTACCATCTCGACTTATTATTTTATCACCGCAAACTAAAAAGGCTGGTTGCCATTGATTTAAAAATCGGCAAGTTTCAGGCAAAAGACAAAGGGCAGATGGAGTTATATCTGAAGTGGCTCGACAAATATGAAAGGCAGGAAGGCGAAGAAAAACCCGTTGGGTTGATGGAAGCAAGAGAAATGCTGGAAAGAAAAAAACTGATGTAGCATAATGAAAAGCGAAAAAGAGAAAATATTTGAAAATCATATAGCTGCTCACCTGCTTACTTTCATAAATGAAACACAATCAACCAAATACCAAAAGCTAAAAGAAAACTACAGCACTGATGCCGACGCGGAATACTTCGACGAACTTTTCGTGGATTATGCGCGGAAGAAAAAAGCCATCGCGTTAGTTAGAGGGGTACGTGCAGTCTCCGACTTCGAGTACGAGTTACAAATGGCGTTGATGAACCGAAAATTAGCGGACGATATTTCTACTATATTCTTTATGCATCATGAGAAACACACCTACCTCAACTCCTCGATAGTTCGTGAGATTGCAAAACTCGACGGTGATATATCGAACTTCGTTCCAGCTTATGTTCAGAAAATATTGAAATCTAAGGTACGGCAGTTAAAATTATAAAGTCGTGTAATTATATACGAAAATAAATAAATTTAAAAAATACAAATGAAACATATTTTATATTTAACACTTTTTTTTATAAAGTTTGCAGTAATTGACAGTAAACCCGTCTTGGCTCAATGGACACAACGCAATGATTTGGACGGAGGTTTTGTTTACTGTTTTGCTATATCTGACGGAAAGCTTTTTGGAGGAGTTCCATATAAAGGTATCTATTATTCGAGTGATGCTGGTAGTCGATGGAAATCAGTTAGCCAAGGATTAACAAACTATGAAGTCTATGAAATTTTCGTGAGTGGCTCAGATATAATGGCAGGAACCTTGGGTGGTATTTTTCTTTCAACCAACCATGGTGATAGTTGGGTACCGATGAATAATGGATTAACAAGCTTGCGCGTTCGAGCAATTACCTCCTTCGCTAATTTTCTTTTTGTAGGAACAGAATGGGGCGGAGTTTTTCGCTCGGAAAACAATGCCGTCAGTTGGACCCACTTGAATAAGGGTTTAACAAGCACGGATATTTACGCGCTTATTACACGAGGGGCTTTTATTTTTGCCGGTACTAGAAAAGGCTTATTTAGATCGTCAGATTATGGTGAATCTTGGTCTCTATCGAATAACGTATCTGATACATCTATGGTTTTTAAGCTTGCAACGGATGGAACCAATATTTTTGTGCTCACAAATAAGAATATTTTTCGTTCTCCAAACGATGGTACGAATTTGTATACGATGAACGAGGGTTTAGATGTAACTGATGTTCAGACAATTCATGTTCATAATAACAAGCTCTATGCTGGTTGTAGAAACAACGGTATTTTCCTTTTCGATTCCGCTACAGATAGCTGGAAACAACTAAAAGACAGTTTTATACCTCACCATATAAGTGCACTTGGTAGTAACGGAGATACATTGTTTGCTACAACCTTTTTAGGAGATGTTTTTTTTACACCTGATGAAGGAGAAAAATGGGTGGGTGCTTTTACTAATTTGAGGACGACAGGTGTTTTTCAACTTAAATTCAATGGGACGATTCTATTTGTGGGTACAGGAAGAGGATTTGCGAGATCTACAAATGAAGGGCTGAGTTGGACATTCCAAAATTCAGGTATTACGAACAGAAATATCTATACCATTACGTTGAATGATACAGATGTTTTCATAGGAACATTGGGAGGTGGGATATTCCGTTCTTCGGATTTAGGTTCGAATTGGCAGGAAATAGGAGACGGTTTGACTGATTCTTATATTCTCTCGATTGCTGTTATGGGAAATATGATCTTTGTAGGTTCCATCGGAAAAGGGATTTGGCGATCTTTGGATTACGGAAAAAGTTGGTCTCCGGCAAATACAGGGTTAAGAGATTCGATTGTTCGTTTCGTTGCCGTTAGTGATTCTGTGCTTATAGCAGCGACATCGAGGAATGGTATATACCGTTCTTTGGATAGTGGTACAACTTGGAACACTGTTAACAACGGATTAAACGATACAACTGTCAATGCGATGTCTATTTTTGGAAAAACTCTTTTTATAGCAACACGGAATGGAGGTATTTTCAGGTCGACTGATAATGGAGATAATTGGAATCAGCTTGGATTTGTAGACACAATTATATACGCATATGATGCCAAGGATAATATTGTTATGGCTATCGGAATGTCTAACAAAGTCTTTCTTTCAACGGACGGTGGGGATTCGTGGTCTGATGTTAGCCTTGGATTAAGTGCTCTCATTTCTCAAACTATTCTCATAGCTAATAATAATGTTTTTGTTGCTGGCGGTGATGGTATCTGGCAAAGATCTTTATCTGAAATGATTGTCTCGATTAAGGAGAATGTAAACTATTTTTCAAAAACACCAACCTTATTACAAAATTTTCCTAACCCGTTTAATTCTTTTACACAAATTCAATACACGATACCTCAGTCGGGTTTGAAAGATAGTGAAACATTTGTGTCTTTAAAAATATTCAATTTGCTCGGACAAGAAATAGCAACACTTGTTAACGAAAAACAGAAACCAGGTTGCAAATCGGTAGCGTGGCACGCAAATAATATTGCCAGTGGAATTTATTTTTACCGAATCGTAACAGGAACTTTTACAGAAACAAAAAAACTTTTACTTTTAAAATAGTATCTAATTCGATATCAAAAAAAAATTTATTGACTTTAACTGCATTAGAAATGATGCTAATGTATTTTCTTTCTCTTATTCTCTTTTAAATATTTTTGTTTTTATCAATATTTTTTGTAAAATATGGTGGTTTTATGACCACAATATTTTAATCAATTTTAACCATCTGTTAACACCGTTCTTATTATTTTCCTAAAATATTAAAAAATATGAGGTTTATTAATAAATGAATGTAAGTCAACTTGCACGATCTATACCTGAATCGCCAACCCTGAAGCTTACTGAAGAAGCTCGGTTGCTGAAGGAAAAAGGTGAAGCAGTAATTCACTTAGGAGCTGGTGAACCAAAAAATAAAGCTCCAATCAATGCTATCTTAAGCTCCGCCGCGAAACTGAATACCGGCGACGTGAAGTATACCCCCGCAGACGGTACACCTTCGCTCAAGAAAGCAATCATCCGGTACACTGAAGAGAACTACAATAAAATGGTGGCGCCTGAAAATATTATTGTCTCAGCCGGGGCGAAACAAGCGGTTTATAATCTTCTCTTCACTTTACTAAATCCGCAGGAAGAAGTGATCATACTTGCACCCTATTGGGTTAGCTATCCCGAAATGGTTCGGATGTGTTACGGTGTTCCCGTTATTGTTACACCGGAAGACGGCTCGTTCCATCCGCGAATGCAAGACATCGAACAAAAAGTGAGCTCGTACACTAAAGCGATTATCATTAACAGTCCCAACAATCCATCGGGTATTATGTACAGCGAGCAGTTCATCGCCGAGATTATTGATTTCTGTGAACGCAAAGGTATCTACTGCATCATGGATGATATCTACCACAAATTAATTTTTGATGGAAGAAAACCGATATCTGCTTACAAGCATACCAAAAAAGATTTAGAAAATTCTAAGCTGATTATAGTAAATGGAATCTCGAAACTTTATGGGATGACAGGATTCAGAATCGGCTGGACGGTTGCACCAAAAGCGTTGACTGGAATCTTGACAAATGTGCAAGGACAAATAACTACAACAACTTCGGTGATTCTGCAAGCTGCAGCAGAAGGCGCGTTGACCGGAATACAAAGCATTGTCGAGGGATTACGGTTGATGATAGAAAATAACCGCAACGTGATGATGCAGGAGTTGCAATCGTTCAACGGTGTAAAGATAACAAAACCCGACGGTACGTTTTACTGTCTGCCCGATTTCAGTGCGTATAATAAAAACTCACTCGAATTATCTCAACTCTTATTAAAGAAAGCACTCGTTGTTACGGTTCCCGGAAAAGAATTCGGTATGGAGGGGCACTTACGTCTGAGTTACTGCGGGACAATCAAAGAGATTAAACAAGGAATCGAACGAATTAAATGGGCTCTCGACCCCAACTCACCGAATGAAATATTTATTGGCGAACGGAAATTAGTGAGGGATTGGCTATGAACAATTTACTAAACATAAAAACACCGGCTCAAGATCAGGCAAAAGCATTGAAGAGCGATTATGGACTTGATAATCACAGCTTGACGAATCTTAACAATGTTTATTGGAATTTACCGACTGAAGCTCTTTACGAAGAAATAACTTTCCGCGGTGAAGCACGCATTTCGAAACAGGGTCCCATCATCGCACATACCGGAAAACATACCGGCAGATCGGCTAACGACAAGTTCGTTGTGAAGGAACCATCGACACAGGATAAAGTGTGGTGGGGCGAATATAACCGACCGTTCAATCAGGATAAGTTCAACGAAGTGTTGAGCCGCTTGCAAGGATTTTTGCAAGGTCGCGATCTTTTTGTTCAAGATTGCTATGCCGGAGCCGATGAAGAATATCGTTTGCCAATTCGCATCATCACAGAAAAAGCCTGGCATAGTGCGTTCGCACGGAATATGTTTATACTGCCGAAAACCGCAGAAGAATATAAACGGCACGTACCCGATTTCACAATCATGTCGATACCATCTTTCAAAGGACTTCCGCAAATAGATGGAACATCGACAGAAACATTTATTCTTTTAAACTTCGAGCAGAAGATAGGCATTATTGGCAACACAGCTTACGGCGGCGAAATTAAGAAATCTATTTTCACTGTTATGAATTTCTTACTGCCGTTGGATGGAGTAATGCCGATGCACTGCTCTGCAAATATCGGAAAAGAGAAAGACACCGCGCTCTTCTTTGGATTATCCGGTACTGGCAAGACGACACTTTCAGCCGATCCAAATCGCGGACTAATAGGCGACGACGAGCACGGCTGGAGCGATGAGGGCATCTTCAACTTTGAAGGTGGATGTTATGCAAAAGTAATTTCCCTCTCCCCCACTGCCGAGCCGCAGATTTACGCCTGCACTCAAAAGTTCGGAACAATTTTAGAGAATGTTGTTTACGATCCAATTACTCGCAAGATCGATTTGGACGATTCGACAATTACAGAGAACACACGTGCATCATATCCGCTCGAATTCATAGATAACTCAGTACCCGAAAAGATGGGCGGACATCCGAAAAATATCATTCTATTAACGTGCGATGGACTGGGAGTGTTACCTCCGATAGCAAAGCTTTCTCCAGAACAGGCGATGTACCAGTTCATTTCAGGTTATACTACAAAAGTTGCCGGCACTGAGATGGGACTTGGTAAAGAACCGGAGCTAACTTTCAGCGCATGTTTTGGCGCACCATTCATGGTACATCATCCAGCCGTTTACGCGGATTTGCTTAAACGGAAAATGTTGAAGTACGGCGCTCACTGCTGGTTAGTAAATACCGGTTGGGTTGGCGGACCATACGGCGTTGGCAAGCGGATAAGCATAAAGTACACACGGCAATTACTGAATGCGGCTCTTAGCGGTGAACTGCTTAAAGTTAAGTTCAAAAAAGATCCGATCTTCGGTTTCGAAGTGCCTGAAACGTGCGGAGATATACCGCAGAGCGTTCTCAATCCTGCATCGTCGTGGCACAGCAAAGAAGCACACATGACGAAGTACAAGCAACTTGCAAGTCGGTTCATTGAGAACTTCAAGAAGTACGAAGCCGGCTGCCCGGTTGAAGTTATTAAGGCGGGACCGAAGGTATGAGAGCTTTGAGCATAAAGCATAGAGCATAGATGGAAGCAAGAGAAATGCTGGAAAGAAAAAAACTGATGTAGCATAATGAAAAGCGAAAAAGAGAAAATATTTGAAGTCCCCCTTATTAAATATTCAGATAATTAAATCTGTTGTATTTAATTCGTATTCTTCTTCGGACATCCGTGAATTCATACAGATTTGTTACGACTTAGCAATGCCTTTGGTGAGGAAAAAAATCTTCCTGGGTAAAATCAACCTTAACATTCTTGGGATGAGCGAGAACGACCTCTTGTACGACTGCCTTGCCGACTTATTCGAGCGGGATGGTAGTGGGCGTTTTCCACAGATAGGTGAATATTTTAACAGAGAAATTGACGATATTAAAACTTCTAACGAAACGGAGATTCTTCTGACACTTCGGAGATTGGTGTTTGGGAAAATTAATCAAAATTTTATCAGAATTTATTCCGAAGCCGACCCGGTTCTTTCGAAGATTCTTAGAAATATTAAACAGGCGGTGGACACGCATAAACTGTTTGACTTCCAGATAAAATTCGGCGAGACATATTTGATTCCGCAGGGATGCGACCTCTTGCACGAATGTCCACCGATTACCGACGAATATCTTAAAGACCAAATATTAAAAAATGTCTTGATTCGAGATAACATTCCAAAGATTCTTCGTACAGTCTATGATATAGTCGTGACTCAAAAAGAGTATCAAAGGTGTATCCCGTTAATAAGTATCGCATTGATAATAAAATCGATTTACTCGCTCGGCAAGTTAGATGATGAAAAGACTGAGTATGTTGATATGGATGTCGTTCATCTCGACATCGAGAATATTTCGAATTCAGTATGTGCTGAACTACTCCATGAATTGTACGATAGTTATGTAGCGAAGAAAAAATGCTGCGATGATATTTTCGGTAAATATATAAGTGCTACCAAAGAGATACTTAGGCAAACTTATGGCGACGGCAAGGGGGAGTCGTTTTATGAAATATTAAAGCAGCAAATTCCCAAACTAACAAAAACAGAGTATGCAGAAAAACATCGAACAACACTTGAATACTTTGTCCGACTTGGTAAAAAGAAGATGAAGGAAAAATTCAATGAGTAGAATTCTGCAACGATGTAAAAATGTAGGTATATAGTATATAGATGGAACATATAGAAGAAAAAACACTTGAGTTGTACGTTCTTGGTTATTTAGAAAACACTGAAGAAAGAGCGGATATTGAAAAACACTTGAATGAATGTAAGGGATGCCAGGCATCCTACCAGGAAATTGCTGATTACTATACAGAAGTTGAGGATATGCACGAACAAAGGTTAAAAACCACTCCACAAGCGTTAACCGTCCGCAGAATGGTAACTCGGTTTCAGACGTTTCAGGAAACACTCTCGCCCCGGAATATAAAACCGACTCTGCCTGCGAGATTCATGTTCTTCGTCTTAAGGCATCCTGCAGTCTCATCGGTTTGTTTTACTGCAATAGTATTTGCATCCTTAATACTCGGTACGATTGATTTCAAGTCAAAAGATACAAACCCTGAATATGCACGTGCGAAGGATGAGTTTTTAGTTGTTTATAATAAAAGCGGTGAAGAATTGTGGAGAAAACATATAGGAATTGGATATGGTTTGGAAAATTTGCGTGACCAAGAACCTTCCCTTGATCCTGATGAATATTTACAAACCGTCGATGTTGACGGAGATGGTAAGAAAGAGGTAATAGCAATTTTCGGCATGCTGAGCAAGTGGCAGCCAAAAAATGTAATCTATTGCTATACTTCCGACGGTGATGAGCGATGGACATATAGATTTAATCGTCAAATGATATTTGGGAATAATATATTTGATGATACATATCAATTTGGGAAATTTTTAGTTGGAGATTTTGATAGAAATGGTTCGTTTGAAATTATAGCGGTAATTCATCATGGTGGCTGGTATCCTACAGCAATAACAAAGGTAGACGCTACAGAAGGAAAACTAATAAACGAATATTGGCATTGCGGAAGTATTCACGCGCTGACTAACAGAGATTTGGACAATGATGGGATAGAAGAAATTATAGCAACCGGGCAAAACAACGGGTTTAATTTGGCTTCAGTATTAGTATTGGACCCCAGAAATTTTCAGGGACACTCACCAGCGCCGGAAGAATATACACCAAAAGATATCTCAATAGGCACAGAAAATTTTTACTTACTAATTAATCGGACTGACTTGAAGAAATATGCTTCCCACCCAAGAAATAGGGCAAGAGGATTGAGTTTCACTTCGGATACTGCATTGATAGTCTGTGTGACGGAAGAAATAGATCGAACGGAATATGTGTTATTATATTTTTTCAGCCCCAAATTACAATGTTTGATGGTTGATGGTGAAGACAAATTTGCAACCCTGCACAACAAATATGTAGCAGATGGAAAACTGAGCAAGAAACTCGATGAACAATATTATGAAGAATTGAGACAAGGTGTTCAATATTGGGATGGGGAGAGGTTTGTGGCCTATCCGACTAAGAACAAGAACTACCTGAATCTTACTCGCCAAAAAACACTGCCGTAGGGTAGACACCATTTTTTTGACGAAATTTGCCGATTTGACATTGAAAACGCAATGTTGGTTCGACTTTGATATTTTTATTTGAAAAATTTTCTGCAAGAGGGGGGAAATGTAGGTATATATAAGTATGTTTATCTTAATTGTAATAATACTCAAAATTTATTTGGAGGGTTTATGCTTAAAAAATTATTAAACAATCATTTATTTTATTTGTCTTTATTATTCTGTATTAGCTTTACCGCCTGTTCGGTTACATATCAAACTCAAAATGTGAATCAACCCATTCTTCTGTCTGACAAAGTTGGAGTATCTGGAACAATTTTACCTAAGGACTCAAAATCAAAAGGGACGGTTGATGGTGAAATCATGCTGAGGAAAATATTTTATGGTGGAGGTGGGAGTGAAACCGCTGAAAAGGCAAATGCAGATATCGATTTTATGGGTTGTGTTCAGACAAATCCAAATCGTTACGTTACAAACCTTACTTTCAAAGTTAGAAATCACCAATTTATATTGTTTACCGGAGGTGAAGTAGGAATCGAATATTTCGGTAACTGTCAAGAATTATCCACTAAGTAAGATAAAGGAGATTAAAAATGAAAAATTTATTTATTATTAGCTTAATCGGGTTACTTCCGATATTATTATTAAATTGCAGCGGCGGGAGAATGACTATTTCAGCAAATAATTTAGAATACCCAGTTTCCACAACACAAGGGCTATATGATCCAAATTATAAATTATTAGGAGATGAAAATTATCAGGTAGTAGGAAGTGTTAATTTCAATGTATCAAAATGGACTTTGTTCTGGACGATAATACCGCTTTCTAGCAATCCCGATATATCCGAAAAGTTAAATGCTGCAATTAAAGAAAAAAATGGAGATGCAGTAGTAAATCTTAAGGTAAACACTTCATCAATGTTGGGTGGGGCAGCTTTTGTTAACTTTTTTTCATCTCCTATCCCAGTTTTACCTGGTTTAGTAGTAGCAAATGTTAGCGGAGAGATAATAAAAGTTAAAAAGTAAAATTTATAAAAATTTAGGAATAACGGTTATGAAAGTATTTGTAATACAATTGTTATTTATAGTGTTATTGAGTGGATGCGCCGCACCATCGAAGATTGAAAAATATAGAGACTATCTTAATAGTTCCACAAATGTTGAAATATATTACGATGAGGTCATCAATAAGTTAGGTGATCCAGATGTAACAAAAGAATTTGAGAATGATTTTGTCTCTAGTTGGTCTCGAACTTTTAATAAAAAAGCGGACATCGCAACAACCTTCGGTGGTGAAAAATTATTAATAACATTCGATAAGAATAACAAGAAATTATTAAAATGGGATTATAAAAAGTGGTAATTAATTTTAAAAAATCTAAAAACACAATAAGAAGGAGATAAGATATGAAAACACTTGTAACCATTTTTGCACTGTTTGCTTTGGTTTACTGTACATCCGCAAACACAATCATTGTTGACATCAACGGCGGCGGGCAGTACACATCCATCAACGCCGCCATTGGTGTTGCCAACAGCAACGATACTGTTAAAGTTTGGCCCGGAACGTATTTAGAGCAGGTAACACTTAATAAAAATATAGTCTTGATGGGATCGGGATATGAGAATACCATCATTACGGGTAATTTTAGTCCTTCAATAACCGTGAGTTCTGGTAAATTACAATGGTTTAGAGTGACCTCACTTACTGGAATTGGTATAATGATCAGTGGAGGAACTGTGAATAATTGTGTGATCATGGGATGTGCCAACGTAGGAATTCAATCAAATTCTGGAACCGGAACAATAACAAACTGTGTAATTTGGAATAATGGATCATACGGGATCTACGCTAAGAGTCCTGGGTATCTTACTGTCTATAATTGTATATCAAGAAACAATACAGGTGCGGGATTTTACGGAGACAGTAACTATGGTTGCTTTAATAGAATGACATTGTCATATTCAAATGGCAGTCGATCTTGTACAGTGGGTAATCAAGGATGTATTGACAGTGATCCTATGTTTGCATCTAGCTTAGATTTTCACATTTCTGAAGGATCACCATGCTGGAATACAGGTAATCCTTCGTTATACGATCCGGATGGATCCATAAGCGACATGGGCTACTTCGGTGGTCCCGATTGTCCAATCTATCCCGTCGTTACTGAAATCATTATTACCCCCAGCGGTAATACAATCAATCTCCAGGCAAAAGGTCGAGCGAACTATTAAGGGAGACCATAAAATGAAAACAATATTAATAATATTAATGCTCTTCTGCATCAGTGCTACCTCTGCTATTGCTCAATACAATAGGAACCAGCAAATAGTTGCGGCAGAGTATTTTATCAACACAGACCCGGGTGAAGGTAATGGTACAACGATAACAGGAATCTATAATCTTTGGGAAGTTATAATAAATGTCAGTGGTCTCGATGTTCCAGTCGGCTCTCGGTTGTATGTCCGTTTCAAAAGCAGTAACAATACGTGGAGTGCTCCACGATGTATTGTACCTAAAGAGTATTTTACTAATTCCGGTGCATCGCTTGTCTACGGGGAATATTTTATCAATACTGATCCCGGTAGAGGAAATGGAACACCGGTAACTATTGAGCCAGACAAAACGATCAATCTTTACAACATGCCGTTGAAACGTGGAGATAAGGTTTATTTTCGTGTGAAGGACTCATTCAACCGGTGGAGCCCAGCAAGAGCGGCAACATTTAGATTTAAGGATATTACCAAAGCGGATTACTATATCAAGCGGGTGGGCGGAAGAGTAGAGCCGACAGTTTCGATGCTCATGAGTGCAGTGAACGAGTCAAGCTCAGTTTTTATCGCTTATAAGGATTCAGTCCCGGCTCGTACCAATGATACAGTCTATGTACGCTTCCAAACGTCGGATCATTTCAGGAGCAAATGGTATAGCGCAGTTGAAACCTATCCGATTAATGTGAAAGAAGTTGTCGCCGGTAATCTTCCAACTCAATATGCACTTTCACAGAACTACCCCAACCCCTTCAATCCATCAACAACAATCAAATACGCTTTGCCGCAAGCATCGCAGGTTAACTTGAGTGTTTTTAACACACTCGGTCAAAGAGTGGCTTTGCTGGTGGATGGCAAGCAAGAGGCAGGGTATCACGAGATGAACTTAGATGCCTCAGGTTTCACGAGCGGTGTATATTTCTATCGTTTGTCCGTGTCGCCTTCTGCGACACGAGACCTCGTCCCGACGAGTCGGGACGGGCAAGCCGGTGACCCTTCGTCAAGCTCAGGGCAACGGTTTACGGAAACCAAGAAATTAATTTTACTCAAATAGAGTTTATAAGCCTCCGACTTCTGTCACAGGCAAATCGCAGATAGAAGTCGGAGGTTATGTTAATGGGAATATTTCAGGTTACATTTTTAGTGAGTTATAACATGGAGATACTTTATTATCAGATCCGGTTCGTGAATCGACCTATTTTCATCATTATCATTCTTATTTCCCTATTTCCTCAATGTCTATTTTCACAATTTGCTCCTGATATCTCGATATACCCGTCCTCTCCTGGTGAAAATGACACTTTAATATTAACATGCTCAGGTGGGACAGGAACAAATGTCATCGGTATCGAAGAACACCTCTCAATTTCTGGTGATATAATTAACATAGATGTAACAGTATACACTGGCATATTGACCATAATGGATTTTTGGAGAACTAATGACACGATCGGGTTCTTACCGACCGGGTCATACAGTGCTAATCTCAACTTGACTATTTGTACTCAGGATTTGAATTTCGGGGGCTTTTTTAGATGTGGTATAACAAAAACATATCACTATTTTTTTGATGTAATAACGGAGGTGATCCTCCAATCCGTATCATTACCTAATTACTTTACTTTACAGCAGAACTACCCCAATCCCTTCAATCCATCAACTACGATCAAATACGCTTTGCCGCAGGCGTCGCATGTAAGCTTGAGTGTTTTCAATACACTCGGTCAAAGGTTGGCTTTGCTGGTGGATGGCAAGCAAGAGGCAGGGTATTACGAGGTAAACTTCAAGGCATCCGGTTTAACAAGCGGAGTTTATTTTTACCGTTTGTCCGTGTCGCCTTCTGCGACACGAGACCTCGTCCCGACGAGTCGGGACGGGCAAGCTGGTGACCCTTCGTCAAGCTCAGGGCAACGGTTTACGGAAACCAAGAAATTAATTTTACTCAAATAGTATCAAA
>JAUXOG010000029.1 GCA_030682385.1 Bacteroidota bacterium | reverse complement strand
AACGGTGTGTTTCCCGATGCTGCTGAAGCCCCGGCTCCAAGGACAAATATTTCATTCATCAGAGATCCTATTACACTCTCTCCACAACCTTTATCTCCTCCTCCGTCAACCCATAAAGTTTGTACACAAGTTGGTCAATCTGATTATCAGTTGCTGTGATGAGACGTTTTACTGTCTCCCGTTCGGTATCCGACTGGATTTTCTGAAGTTGCTTATTTAGTTCTAACATCCTGTCAACAAGCCCGACAAGTTCATCGTGAATTTGCTTCTCGGCGGTATTTGTGAAGTCGATTGTGCGGATGGGAAAAGATGCGAGTTGCTTGATGGTATACCACGGATATAATGTATCGTAAATTGAATATTTGGTTTTCAAATACCAAGCACCAATTGAAGAGGTTAAAATAGCTAGCAAAATTCTGAGTGGGGTTAAATCCTCTGATTTCGAAATCAAAATATACAAAGATTGATCTAATGCGTACGGTTCTTCTATAAAAGTGCCATGAAGCCTCGCTGAAAGAATCTTCCGCAAAGCGACCTTAGGCGAAACAAAAAATTCTTTTTCTCTTGGCTCAGCCAACCAAGGGCCATAAGAAAGATACTTTCCAGAGGGAACAAAAAAATATCTAAAAACATCTTTCCCTTTAAGTTCGGGGAGGTACGTTTTATTATTTTTTCGATTAGAGTGGTAAGATTGCTTTTCTTTGTCTTTAACCGTTTGAGGTCCTGTTCCAAATTTTGACTTGCCATACCCATCGGTTCTGTAAGCATGAATCCCCCGATTTAGCTTAACAAGATTTCGAAGCTCTATAGTATTCTTCTCGATATTGTTTAAAAGTCGCAATGCCTGTGCCGATTGTAGAGGATCGATTATTCCTCGTTTAATAGCTTGTTCCGGATCAATCTCATTAATGATAGAATGTTCGTTCGGATTAATAAATTTTTCTATAGAAATTGGTTTAGATTTTCCTCCAACTCTTATGACGAAAACTGAATTTTCTAGAGCAACACCTTCAAAGACTGGGTAATCAAAGACGGCAATTTTTTCAATTCGGTGGGTGGACATTAGAAATTCTCTCATTTTTGAGAAGTACTGAGAATTAAGCCACGAATCCGAAACGATAAACGAGAACAATCCCTCTTGCCTTGTAATCGCTAATGCCTTTTCAATAAAGAAGACATAGTAATCAGTTTGATACTGAGCTAATTTATATTTTAAACTGAAGTACCCGGAGTGCTCCTTTGAAGCCGAATATAAATATGGTGGATTCCCAATCACTACATCAAATCCACCTTCGTCCCGAATGCTTTCGGGACTTCGGCGGACAAGTCCGCCACGCGTGCTTGTAGAAGGACTTCCGACCCCACCCCGTCCCTCCCCTTGTAAATGGGAGGGAGCGAATATCTCAGGAAACTCCGTCTCCCAATCGAACGGATTTATCTTACGCATCAGTTCGTTATCGAATAAATCACCCTGTGAAAATATGTCCGTGCCAATAAGCGAGTTGCCGCACTTTATGTTATTTTTTAGCGGAGGCAAAAGCACCTCGTGCAGGGCTAACATAGTCGGCTTGTTGAGCGTGGCATCATTTTCATCTTCAAGCACTTTTAAGTAAAGCGACATCTGCGTTACTTCAACCGCCTGCGGGTCAATATCAACTCCGTAAATATTGTTCACCAAAATCTCACGCTTCTTGCGCGATGAAAGCTGCATTTGTCCGGTTGCATCAGTATAAGCATCGCGAACTCCGTGCTTCTCTTTTATGTCCGCGGGATGCTCGGTGTACCATTGAACGTGATAATCGAACAGCATCTGTAACGCGCCTAACAGAAACGAGCCCGAACCGCAAGCTATATCAATGATTTTGATTTTCTCGATTTGCTTGGGGGAGAGTTTGAGTTTTTTGACCCCCACTGTCCTGCGGACATCTCCCCCTTTGTAAGGGGGAGACAGAGAGGGGGTCGAGTCCGCATACACCAATTTCCCCAACGTATTCTCAACGATATATTGAACAATGTATTGCGGAGTGTAGTAAACACCGCCTGCTTTACGGACTTCGGGCTTTTCTTCGATACGGACTTGCTTTTCCGTCATTCGTATCGTCCTGCCTAAGAACCGCTCGTATATGCTGCCTAAAATTTCAACTCCGATTTCATCAAAGTTGTATGGCGATAGGGGATAGTTGATGTTCTTGAATATATTTTCAAGAACTTTGTTGCCTACTTCAAGTTGTTCGCATTCGTGTTCGGCGAAAAGCAATCCGTTGTAAAGCGAGCGTCTGTTTCTAATTAGCTCATTGAATTTGTGGAACAACGAAATTGCAGGATGATCCTGCCAGAGACGAAGCAACGCGAGGAGAGTCCCGGTTTCTTCTATCGTGCGGTCTTCGCACACACGCAGAAAAACAATGCGGTCGAGAATCCGCTGAACACACTCGTTCAGCAGATGATTATTTAAAATGCGGCGGTTCTTGGGATGTTTTGCAATATCCTGAGCAAGCTCAACACGCCATTGCGACAGGTCGTCCAGGAAAGCACGGTCGAGTGAGAACTCACCGGTTCTCTTCTCGAAATATTTTTTCTGCAGTGTATCTAAAGATCCGGCTAAAATAGCATCGCGTGAAAATGTATCATAAAGATTATCGAATTTATCTAAATATGAATCGTAATTAAGATCGAATTCTTTCAGCACGCCTGTTTTCGGTTTATCGTAGAATGGTTTGCGTGTGCAGTCAAATACGCGGAACTGGTCGAAATCGGTGAGTATAGATATTGGGACACGTGCAGAAAATCCGTATCGTTTGATTTGAAATATCGCATCAAGATTAGTGGATAAATCGACATAAGGTTTTTTTGCTTCGACAAAAAATTTTGTCTGCCCTTGAATGCGGAAACGGTAATCGGGTTTCTTGGCTGCGAGTTTATGGTCGGCTTTAAATTCATCCTCGATTATGTATTGAATGTCTTCATCGTGTCGAGAATTATTTTTAAGCATTGTTTTTACACGACCTTCTGTAATAACTTCGAGTCGGTAGCGCGGTTCCATACTCTTATTTCTTACATCCCATCCAAATGCTTCAAAGAATGGGTCAATTAAAAGCTGTCGAGTTTGTGCTTCGTTAAAATTAGGAGTTTTAATCTGGTGAATATTCTTGTCGAAGTACTCAATTAATTTTTCGATCTGTTCTTTTGCTGATTTTCTATCCATAACGGCTTAAAGATACAATTTAAATTTAAAATACTCAAATGGGTTACATTTAAATGCAAAATGAAAATTCAGTATTAAAAAAAAAATAAGAGACAAATGTCTGTAGGAAGAATAACGAAGAAATCAGCGACTCCAGAGGCCTGCTTAGCATAGAGGTTGTCTTAAAAGTTCTCTCGTTACACGATTTCTCCTACCTACGGTCTCGTAGAGAAATCGCACTCGAGAACCGGCCACCTGTTTTCCGCAATGCAACACCCAAAACCAAAATCTGTTTTATTTAGATTAATATAAAAATAATTTCTTCTGTCTGTAGAAAACGGGAAAACCAATTAATTGTGTTGCAAGCGAGTCCGTAGGACTCGTATGTCTGTAGCTCAATATCCAGAGAGCGCATTTCCGCTCCAGAGGAGCGGTATGTTGATTATTGTTCGTTCTATGATTCAAATACATTCGACCCCCGCCTACCATAGTCCCGCAAATCGGGACGCGGGCAGGCCGCTGGGGTCGAAATAATTTTTTGTTTTCTTTCTACAGACATTGAACTCCTAACGGCCTACGGCTCTTCGAGCCGAAGGCTCGTAGAGAGTTCTGATTCTTTTCATATTTTCCGCATTGCAGCACCCAATTTTCTGATATCGTTTCCATAACTCTTTATTTTACATAAATTATTTTTTCAAATCCTACCTGTGCGGAAAACAGGAGATAAGAATTCTGATGTTACAAAATTATTTACTCAAATTAATTTTAGTTGCAGGATCTCTTTTTTCATTGTTCGTTATTTTCGTCAAACCAGATTTATACTCAGGCGGGATTTTCCTCTTTTTGGGATTGCTGCTTTTTGCTCTCATCTTCATTTTTTCACCGTGGGCTATTGCCGGTGTAGCCGCGTTTAAACTCCCCTACACAAAATCATTAAATATTGGCTCTGCACTAACCCGGCTGCGCGAAAGAAAAAATATTTGATTCTGTGATCGAATTTGAAATAGCAACAAATCCAATAATTTCTTATATTTGCACAAATTGAATATGAATGTTAAACCAACCTAAAACAAGGAAAAGTTATGGCAATTAAACCTTTTAAAAACGAAAAGTTCACGGATTTTTCAAAACCCGAAGCCCGCCGCAAACAACAATTGGCAATCGAAAAAATCGAAGCCGAGTTGGGTAAAGAATATCCGATTATAATCGGCGGCGAAAAAATTTACACACAAAACAAGTTCAATTCTATTAATCCATCCAATCCCTCCGAAATAGTCGGAACATTTCAAAAAGGAACTGTCGACGACGCCAACAAAGCAATGGAAGTTGCACTTGCAAAATTTGAAGAATGGAAGCGCGTTCCGGCAAAGAAGCGTGCCGATTATTTATTCCGCGCAGCAAAGATAATGCGAAAACGCCGATTCGAACTAAATGCAACTATGATTCTCGAAGTAGGTAAAACTTGGTCCGAAGCCGACGGCGATACTGCCGAAGCAATCGACTTTTTAGAATTCTATGCGCGCGAGATGCTCCGTTATGCAGGCAGGCAACCTGTTGTTCAATACAAAGGCGAAAAAGATGAACTCGTTTATATACCACTTGGTGTTGGTGTTGTAATCCCACCGTGGAATTTTCCCCTCGCCATTCTCACAGGAATGACAACTGCTGCAGTCGTTTGCGGAAATACCATTATTTTAAAACCATCTAGCGACTCTCCTCTTATCGCATACAAGTTTATGGATGTAATGGAAGAAGCCGGACTTCCTGCCGGTATAATAAATTTTGTTTCAGGACCCGGTGGCGCTGTTGGCGATACTCTTGTTACACATCCGAAAACACGATTCATCGCATTCACTGGTTCAAAAGAAGTAGGCATTCACATTAACGTAGAAGCAGCTAAAGTTCGTCCGGGACAAATCTGGCTCAAGCGCGTTGTAGCTGAAATGGGCGGCAAGGATTCCATCATCGTGGACGAAACTACAAACCTGGACGAAGCAGCAGCAGGAATTACTTTAGCAGCTTTTGGTTTTCAAGGACAGAAATGTTCGGCTTGTTCGCGTGCGATCATAGTCGAAAAAGTTTACGACAAGATGGTTGAATTGTTAAAAGCCCGTGCTTCAACAATTACAATCGGACAAGCAAAAATTCAATCCAACTTTATGGGACCTGTTATCAACAAAGGTTCAATGGAGAAAATGTTGGAGTATATACAAACTGCAATAAAAGAAGGCGGCAGATTGATTATCGGCGGCGATGTTGCGTCTGGCGATGGCTTCTTCTTACGTCCGACTATAATTGCCGACGTAGATCCGATGGGAACGATTTCGCAGGAAGAAATTTTTGGACCTGTCCTCGCAGTGATTAAAGCAAGAGATTTCGACCATGCACTTGAGATTGCTAACAATACCGAGTATGGTTTAACAGGGGCGGTGTATTCAAAAAACAGGAAGCGGTTAGAAAAAGCAAAAGAAGAATTTTTCTGCGGCAACCTGTATCTGAACCGCAAATGCACGGGGGCGCTTGTGGGAGTTCATCCGTTCGGCGGCTTTAACATGTCTGGCACCGACTCGAAAGCCGGTGGCAGAGATTATCTGCTGCTGTTCATGCAGGCGAAATCAATTGCTGAAAAGAAGATGAAATAATTTTTGCAGTGCATAGGTAGTTTATTTAAAACAAAACTCCGATTTCTTATGCTGCTAATTAAGAAATCGGAGTTTTTATTTGGAAATAGATAGGAAGATGGAAAAAATTTATTTATTTACTCAAGTTGACCGCTCCTTGTTGGAAACCGCTAAAGCGGTTTCTTAATAGAGTGTTACAATGTGCGGTCAACTTCAGTTATTTATTTATAGAAATAAGCTCAACTTGAAAAATCAATGTCGAATTAGGTTGAATAAGTTGCCCCGCACTACGGTCGCCGTAACCAAGGTCCGAAGGAATATAAAATTCGAACTTTGAACCAACAGGCATTAATTGAACTCCTTCTGTCCAACCTTTGATAACCTGATCGAGTTGAAATGTTGCCGGCTCGCCACGTCCAATCGAACTGTCGAATTCAGTCCCGTCAATCAGAGTTCCGCGATAATGAACTGTTACGTTATCTGTTGCTTTGGGTTTTTTGCCTGTTCCCATAGTTATAACTTTGTATTGTAAACCGTTAGGTAATGTTACCACACCTTCTTTAGCTTTATTAGCCGCAAGGAATTCTTCGCCCGCTAATTTATTTTTATCGCCTTGACCTTTCATCATTTCCTCGTGTTTTGCCATTAGTCGTTTTTGAAACGTCATCAGTACTTCTTGTGCTTCAGTTTCGGTGAGGAGTGTTTTGTTGCTGTCTATTATATCCTTTATACCTTGTGCAAGTACTTCAGGGGCAACCACGATATTCTGACTTTTCAGATTTTTGCCTATGTCTAATCCGATTGCGTAGCTCACGCTGTCGGTTTGACTTTTCATCTTAACATTATCCTGAGTATTGCTTTGGCATGCTAAAAGTCCGAATGCAATCAGGACGGTTAATAGATATTTCATTTGAAATCCTTTCAATAATTTAAGTTTATGTATTAATAACTTGTTATGATACAATTTTTTGAGAAATTTTCCAAATTTAATATTTTTGCAAATCAGTAACATATCTTTTATATTTCAACCGTTTAAATTAATCGTAAAGGAAAATAAATGAAAATTCATGAATATCAGGGTAAAGATATTTTAAGAAAATTTAATGTTCCAACTCCAAAGGGTGCTGTAGCATTCAGTGTAGATGAAGCCGTGAAAGTTGCAGAAACCATTGCAAGCAACGTTTGGGTTGTTAAAGCACAAATCCACGCAGGTGGAAGAGGCAAAGGGGGCGGCGTAAAAATTGCAAAAAGCATTGACGAAGTCCGCACACTCGCTTCTCAAATATTAGGTATGCAGCTCATTACTCATCAAACAGGTCCCGAAGGCAGAATAGTTAAACGGCTATTGATTGAGCAAGGAATAAGTATCGCGCGGGAATTGTACGTTGGTGTAACGCTCGACCGTGCTCGCTCACAAAACGTTGTAATGGCTTCGACAGAAGGGGGAGTTGAAATCGAGAAAGTTGCTGAAGAAACACCCGAACTTATTTTTAAAGAGTGGGTTGACCCGACAATTGGCTTCGGCGAATTTCAAGCCCGCAAATTAGCATTTGCACTTAAGTTAGAAGGCGATGCGTTTAAAAACGGTGTGAAATTTTTGCTCGCCCTTTATAAAGCTTATGAAGAAACCGACGCCTCGCTTGCCGAAATTAACCCCCTCGTTATTACTACCGACGGAAAAGTTTTGGCATTAGATGCAAAAATGAACTTTGATGATAATGCAATTTTCAAGCATCCCGAACTTCTCGAAATGCGAGACCTCGATGAAGAAGAGCCGCTCGAAATCGAAGCTTCAAAATACAATCTTAACTACATCAAGCTTGATGGAAACGTTGGATGTATGGTGAACGGCGCCGGACTCGCAATGGCAACGATGGATATTATTAAACTTGCCGGAGGTGAACCTGCAAACTTCTTGGATGTTGGAGGCGGAGCTAATGCCGAAACCGTCGAGAACGGTTTTAAAATTATTTTAGCCGATAAAAATGTAAAAGCAGTTTTGATTAATATTTTCGGTGGAATTGTCCGCTGCGACCGGGTAGCTACAGGTGTTGTGGAAGCGGCAAAGAAAGTTAATGTTACAGTTCCGATTGTTGTCCGGCTTGCCGGCACGAATGCCGGAGAAGCCGGTGTGATATTGCAAAATTCGGGTTTGAATTTTTCAGTCGCACAAAGCTTGCGTGAAGCTGCCGAAAAAGTTACAAAGGCGATTAGTAGTTGAATTGAAAATTATTTTTTCAATCCAGCACTCCATTACTCTGATACTAAACAGAACGGCTCATCCGCACTTCGCGAATGAGCCGTTTCGATTTGAAAAAAAAGATACTAAAGAACGTAAAAAAACGTAAAACGTTTTAAAACGTTTTAAATTGGGATTTCCGATATATCGCCTACAATCGGATTAGTAAATTTCTCATAATCTTGGTACGTCATTTTTACACACTCCGTGTGCGAGCCGGCATTAAAAATTATATCTTCCTTTTCGGCAAGCTGCCAGGCAACAACTACGGGCATATTGTATAAATTTCCGAGTGCTGGCTCAGCGCCCAATTCTGAGTCAGGAAAAAGGGTGCGCAAATCGTCTTCTCTTGCAAGATGAACTTCGGCAGCTTTTAGAACATCTTTTAATTTTGATAAATTGACTTTGTGCGGTGCCGGAACTACCACCATTTTATACTTCCCATCAACTACTGTGATTACTGCTTTTGCACAAACTTTGCCTGTGGTGTGTAAAGAATGTGCGACTTCTTGAGCCGTGTAAGCTTTTGGATGAGGTAAAACCTCGTAACGAACATTTTGCTGTTTTAACAACGACAGCAGTTTTTCAGAAACCGACATAACTCCTCCTCAAAATTTGTTTAACATTAGTTAATTAAATTTATTTTACTTCTAGAGATCAATGTCTACACTTGGAATATATAAAAGGAATACTATAATTCCAAACGAAATTATTTTAACAAAATTAAACTTCTATTTTGAAAATGGATACCCGAACTCATACGATAGTAATAAACCCCGGATGGTAACGGTATGCCGCTTTCATTTTTACCATCCCAATAAAAATGATAATCACCGGCAGCAACGTGCGATTCTAAAAAAGTTTTTACGCGGATACCTAAAATGTTAAATATTTCGAGTTTTACATTTACAGGTTTTTCTATCGAATACGGTATATTAGTGCCAAAATTAAAAGGATTCGGGTAGTTTTGGTCGAGTTTAAAATTCTGCGGAGAATTTTCATCCTCAACTCCCCACGCAGTTATTGTAAAATAAGAGCCGACCAACTGCCATTTTCCGCTTTCATTTGTTTGCCATACAACCCAGACGTTATAAGGATAAGGCCAGTATTGCGTATCCGGAACGCCACACGAAACCACTGGATTTTTGTCGAGTCCATTAGTATTAAAAATTTCATCCTCATACGTAAACATACTTTTCGCACGTATATGATTATCAGAGTCGGATGAATCCTCAAAGGCAAGCACATCGAAATATAAGTATTGCGTTGCTTCCTTCCAGATTACAGGCATATATATGCTTGAGGCGTTTTTATTATGTGTTAATGGTGCTTGACTTAGATTTGTTTCAACACTCCACCGGATTGTATCAAAATTAAAATCTGAACTACTTCCGAAAATTTCTATATCAGTTTTTACACTTTGGTTCCACGTAACTTGTATTTGACCACAATCATCAAATATCTTTGTTATTGAAAGATTACTTTTATTACCAACAGTTTTAAATAACTTAGGAACACCCCAACTATTGTTTGTAAAAATTGAATAAAGAATTTGAACACT
>JAUXOG010000020.1 GCA_030682385.1 Bacteroidota bacterium | reverse complement strand
ATAAAATTAAACCCGCCCTATAGATGAAGGTGGGGTTCTTACTTTTTAAACACATTACTGAAGTTACGCAGAATTGACTTTTTGTCATGTTGATCCCGACTAGTCGGGAGAAACATCTAAAAATAGCTCGAATTTGAGGTTTAAGATTCTTCATCCGCCTCTGGCGGATTCAGAATGACTCTTTTGCGTAACTTCAGCACATTATTTAAGAAGCCCTTTCACCGAAAGGGCTTCTTAGTTTATAGCGATCTTTCTTTCCATATAATTTTTTTCGTGAGGATTGCAACGAATGGGAGAAGCATCGAGTAGATAAAAAGATATAACTCGAAAGCAAAAAAGTATTTCATATATCTCTTTAGTTTTAATTTATGCAACGCGTAGGTCAAAAATAAACTGTCCACAGCCATTTTTGATACTAATGCA
Source organism: Bacteroidota bacterium (assembly GCA_030682385.1). Classification (GTDB taxonomy): domain Bacteria; phylum Bacteroidota; class Ignavibacteria; order UBA10030; family BY39; genus JASEGV01. Next base: position 16,730 of record JAUXOG010000020.1, on the reverse strand, counting down.
AGTATCAAAGTAGAAGGAGAAAAAAGAAAAATTCCGGCAATAATCAGTAAATTGAAAGCGAACGGCAAACTAAAAACTACGAAACCCATTGTTACCATATCTAAACCTCCAACCCCCCAACGCTGTTTTTGTCGGAATAAATTCTTCCACGTCGGACAAGCTAAACTAGTAACCAAAGTCTTCTCATCCAACGGAAAAACCATCTTACTTTTGTTTTTTTGAACAATCGCTTGTGTGAGTGCATAATCTTCAGTAACGCTAAACGGAATAACCCGGTAGCCGCCGGTTTGTTCATAATCCTTTCTACGAACTGCTAAATTGTTACCGACACCCGTCAAAGGAAAACCTAACGTTGCAGCCGCTGAACCTACACTAAATAAATATATCCAATCTAACGACTGTATTCCCTCGAACGTGTTGTTTGCATCTAAAATTGTAAAACCGCCGACAACCCCCACTTGATTCTGAAAATAATGAACGGTCTGTTTAACCCAGTTTTTAGGTAAAACGCAGTCAGCATCGGTAAACAGGATAAACTCATTTTTCGTAGCTTCTATTCCTTGTGTAACTGCGTTAACCTTGCCAATTAAGTTTCCTGCGTCCGGTGTAGAGTTTATCAACTTAAAGTGTGGATAATTAATGATGTGGTCTTTAATAATTTTTTCAGTTCCATCACTTGATTGGTCATTTACGACGATGATTTCCAATTTCTCCACGGGATAATTTAATTTTGATAAGGATTCTAAACAGGGTTTAATTGAATGTTCTTCGTTACGTGCAGCCACAATTATTGTAACTGATGGTTCAAATTCGTCATTATGTTTGGTTTTAGTCGATTTAACTAATCCAACTAATAAAATTATAAATTCGATAATCAATAATGAAGTTACGATGATTAATAAATATTCAACAATCATAAAATTTTGAGATCAGGGAAAATGTTTGCTTTAACGCTCTATTTCTTTTATATTTTCAAAAACTTCTTGCGTAATATATAAAAGGTATTATTATGAATCAACCTCTGATAATCGGAATTGCCGGCGGCACCGGTTCCGGTAAAACTACAGTAACATATAAAATTTTAGAGCGTCTCGATATTTCCAAAGTTGCTGTTATCGAGCACGATGCCTATTATAAAGATATCACATCATTCAATGGTCGCCAGCCGTCTGAAATAAATTTCGACCATCCTGACGCACTTGAATCAAGTTTATTAATTGAACATCTACATAATCTTAAAAGAGGAGAAACAATACATCATCCTATTTATGATTTTAAAACTTATACCCGCTTGAAAGATACGATTGTTATTCCTCCCCGCAATATTATAATTATAGAGGGAATATTAATCTTTGCCGAAAAAGAACTTCGCGATTTAATGGATATTAAAATTTATGTTGATACCGATGCAGATGAGAGACTGTTAAGAAGGTTGCGGCGCGACCTGATTGAGCGGGGGAGGAATATCGAATCAATAATTATTCAATACAATTCGACAGTAAAACCGATGCATCTCGAATTTGTGGAGCCGAGTAAGCGTTGGGCTGACGTGATAATACCAAAGGGGGGCGAAAATAAAGTTGCTATTGATATGGTCGCTGCAAAAATCAAAGAGATGCTGCGAACCATTGACCTGTTAGCTAAAGAGATTCCTTGACTATCTACGCTAAAATTGGTATATTTTTACAACTTTTTTGAAAATATACTCAAACACAAACTATGAAAAAAACCACTCAATCTGTTTATAAAAAAACAACTTTAGATAATGGTATTCGCATAATCACCGAAACAATTCCTTACGTTCATTCTGTTTCTGTCGGATTTTGGGTCAATACAGGTTCCCGCGATGAATCGCCTCGTGTAAACGGTATCTCTCATTTTATCGAGCACATGGCGTTTAAGGGGACGAATAAATATTCTTCGGCACAAATCGCAAAACAGATCGAAGGTTACGGCGGTTACTTAAATGCGTTCACAGGTAAAGAAGCTACATGTTACTATTCAAAAATTTTAGATGAGCATGTTCCCAGAACTGTAGATGTTTTATCGGAACTCGTTTTTAATCCAAAATTAAAAAAGGAAGACATCGAAAAAGAAAAGATGGTGGTCTTAGAGGAGATAAAAAACATCGAAGACGACCCGGAAGAATTTATACACGACTATTTTGATGAGGTTCTTTTCCAAAATCACTCTGCTGGAAATCCTGTAATCGGGACTGCCAAGAATGTTCGCGAGTTTCAGAAGGATGATATAATTCAATATCTGAAAACACACTATAGGCCTGAGAATATAATTGTTGCTGCAGCCGGAAATATCCAGCACGACAAATTAGTAAGTTTAGTAGAAAAAACTTCTTCTGCTTTCAAGCCTGAAAAACATTTTACCTATCAAAGAAAATCTTCAACCATCAAACGCAAACATAGCTTGATTCGGGAAGATAAACCGATTCAACAGGCTCATATCTGTTTAGGAAATATTAGTTATAGCATAAAAAGCAAGTACCGTTATCCACTCGTTATTATGAACACTTTGATTGGTGAGGGGATGAGTTCTCGTTTGTTTCAGAACATTAGAGAGAAATACGGTTTCTCTTATTCAATCGGCTCGTTCCTTAATATGTTGAGCGATATAGGAAGTTTTGGAGTATATTCAGGAACAGATAAAAAAAATATCCAAAAGTCGATTGATTTGATTTTCAAAGAGTTTGATAATTTGAAAAAAAATCCGGTTAAAACTGCGGAACTCGAACGTGTTAAATCGCAAGTCAAAGGAACCATTATGCTCAGCCTCGAAAGTATGTCGAGCAGGATGATGCGTTTAGCCACAAGCGAAATTTATTTCAACGAATATTTCACACTCGAAACTATTATCAAGCAACTTGATGCAGTTACCTCGGACGATGTAATGGAAGTTGCACATAAAATATTGAACAGGGAAAAATTTTCTGTCGTCATTTTTTCACCTCTTAATTCGAAATAGAATGCTTACAAAACCGCACATATCATCACGCGCTAAAACAATGCAAGCCTCGCCTTTGCGAAAACTTGCCGCAACTGCTGAAGCCCGGAAAAAGCAGGGAATTAAAGTCCATCATTTAAACATCGGGCAACCCGACCTGCCAACGGCTTCAATCGTTTACGAAACAATACATAACATCGGGCAGCCAACACTTGCTTACGCACCATCGGCAGGATTGAATCCAACGCTTACTGCCTGGAAAAATTATTTCCAACACGTCGGTATTGAATTTAACGAAAGCGAAATTGTTGTAACATCCGGCGGGTCTGAAGCTATTATTTTTGCAATGTGTGCAGTCTGTGATAATCAGGATGAAATCATCGTTTTTGAACCATTTTACACTAACTACAACGGTTTTGCAACAATTGCGAACGTGCATTTACAGCCCGTTCCGCTTTCGATAACAAACGGTTTTCATCTTCCTTCGACTGAAGAAATCGAAAAACATATCAACGGAAAAACAAAAGCGATATTAATAACTAATCCATCCAACCCGACGGGGACAATTTACTCAAAAGATGAATTGCAACGAATTGTAGATTTGGCAAAGAAGCATAACCTATTTTTAATGTCGGACGAAGTTTACCGTGAATTTAACTTCGATGCTGAGTTCATCAGCGTAATGAGTTTTCCCGAAATACGCAATCAAGCTATTCTATTGGATAGCTGTTCAAAACGTTTTAATGTTTGCGGCGCCCGCATCGGTGTGATTGCAAGCCATAATGCTGAAGTGATTCATGCCGCTTTCAAATTCGGAATGGCTCGCCTCTCTGTTGCAACAATCGAGCAGCTCGCTGTAGTTCCGCTGCTGAATTCTCCGGACGAATATGTGAAACCCATTGTTGAAGAATTCCGAAAGCGTCGTGATGTTGTTTACGAAACTTTGAAAACGATTCCCGGCGTTACTTACTACAAACCCGAAGGCGCCTTTTATATTGTGATTGGTTTACCCGTTGCCGATGCAGATGATTTTGCAAGATGGTTGATCGAAGAATTCGAACACAACAAAGAAACTGTTTTAATCGCGCCCGCTCAGGGTTTTTATGCTACACCCGGTAAAGGTATGAACGAAGTGCGGCTCGCTTTCACTTTAAATTTGGATGAGTTGCGCCGGTCGTTAGAAATTATAAAGTTTGCCCTCGAAGCTTACAATAAAAAATAGAAAAAGTATTTATGGTAAAAATAAAAATAAACGGAAACGAATACCAAGCCGATCCCTCAAAAACCATTATCGAAGCCGCACGTGAGAACGGAATTTCAATTCCACATTTTTGCTGGCATCCACGGCTTTCGGTGTCGGGCAACTGCCGAATGTGTCTTGTGGAAGTGGAGAAATCGCCCAAACTTGTTATTGCCTGTGCCACAAAAGTTGCCGATGGTATGGTAATCAACACGAAGAATGAGCGGGTCGAAAAAGCCCAGAATGCTGTGATGGAGTTTATCCTAATAAATCATCCGCTCGATTGTCCTATCTGTGATGAAGCGGGGGAATGTAAACTTCAGGATTATTCATACAAATACGACAAAGGTGTTTCCCGTTTCGAGGAAGAAAAAGTTCGCAAGCCGAAGCGTGTAGAACTCGGACCAAATGTGATGTTGGATGTTGAGAGATGTATTATGTGTTCGCGCTGTGTTCGCTTTTGCGATGAGATTGCAGGTAAACCTCAGTTAGTGTTTAGTAACCGGGGCGATCATGTCGAACTTACTACAGCACCGGGCGAAAAATTGGACACTCCGTATTCGATGAACGTTATTGAACTCTGTCCGGTCGGTGCGCTTACGAGCCGCGATTTCCGTTTCAAAGCACGTGTCTGGGAAATGTCGTCAACCGAAAGTATTTGCCGCGGATGTGCACGCGGATGTAATATGAATATTTGGGTTCGCAACAACGAGATATTACGTTTGACTCCACGTTTAAATCCCGAAGTAAATGACTATTGGATGTGCGACAATGGACGGCTGAATACATTCAAGTATGTGAATTCCGATCAACGCATCAAATCACCAATGATAACGAAGGATGGTGAGATGGTCGAAACAAGTTGGGAAGAGGGGATTGCATATTTAGTACACAAAATTCAGAATTTTAAGAAAAACGAAATTGCGGGTATTGGTTCACCTTTTGCGACTAATGAAGATAATTATGTTTTTGCGAAATTTATGAAGCAGATTATCGGAACTCCCCACGTCGATTTTTCCCGGCACATTGTAGAAGGTGAAGAAGATAATTTATTAATCCGAAACGATAAAACTCCGAACACTTTAGGTGCGTTTGAGGCGGGTGTTTACCCATCCGAAAAAGGTTATAACTTCCAACAAATTTTAAAAGCAATCGAATCGAAAGAATTGAAATGTATTTACGTTTTATGCGATGATATTGCGGTAGCACCCGAAGTGCGTGATGCTTTATCAAAAGTAGATTTTCTTATAGTCCACAGTCCAATTAAAAACACACTCACAGCAATTGCCGATATAGTTTTCCCAACGGCAACTTATGCTGAAAAGAACGGAACCTTCACAAATTTTCAAGGAAGAGTTCAACGGATACGTCCTGCTATTGCAACCGCAGAAATGGATCGTTCCTCCGACGGAATGTCGTTAAGCCGGTGGGATAAATTCGGTGCTCAAAACGATAAGTGGACTAAAGGAAACAAACTCGATGTTCGCCCGACATGGAGAATACTTAGCAGCATCGCAAATACAATAAATCCGAAGTTCCGTTATAATTCGGCTGAAGAAATTTTTAACGAGCTTTCTTCAACCATCGATTCATTCAAAGGTTTATCATATCTTAAGATTGGCAGCAAAGGTGCGTTTCTTAATAAAAAAACAATCAATGAAAAGAAATCAATAAAAGTATCATAATATGGAAATATTAATTTCTCTTATCAAAATATTAGTTGTCATGCTGGTGTTACTAACCTGCGTTGCTTATCTCGTGTTGGTTGAGCGCCGGGTTTCGGCTTTCATCCAAAATCGCATCGGTCCTAATCGAGTCGGTTACAAAGGATTATTGCAACCCGTAGCCGACGTTCTTAAATTATTCATCAAAGAAGATATTGTTCCGAAATTAGCGAACAAACCTCTACACCGACTTGCACCTATCATTGCAATCGTTGTTTCACTTTCGACTATCGCCGTAGTTCCGTTTGGCGACAAAATTAATCTTTTCGGATACGAAATTAAACTTCAAATCGCATCTGTCAATATCGGGATTCTTTATGTACTCGCACTGACCGGTTTAGGTGTTTACGGAATTGCTATTGCGGGTTGGGCGTCGAATAATAAGTATTCACTTTTAGGTGGACTGCGTTCGTGTGCACAAATTATCAGCTACGAACTTTCAATGGGTATTTCTATCATCGGTGTAATTTTAGTTACAAGCACTTTACAACTCGATAAAATTGTGGAATTCCAACACGGCTGGCGATGGTTGATCCTTTTGCAGCCAATCGGGTTTATAACTTTTTTTGTTGCTATTTTTGCTGAAACTAATCGGCTACCATTCGACCTCCCCGAAGCTGAACCCGAATTAGTGGGTGGCTATCACACCGAATATACCGGGCTGAAGTTCGGATTATTTTTCTTAGCCGAGTATGCAAATATGATTACTGGCAGTGCCATAGTTGTAACGCTTTATTTAGGGGGCTGGCAATTCCCGTATCTGCAATCTTCCGGGCTGCCTGAATTTTGGACGAGTATAATTCAAGTCGGAACATTCGCTGCAAAAGTCGGTGCGGTTCTACTGTTTATGGTCATAATTCGTTGGACGGTTCCCCGTTTTCGATACGATCAATTAATGGATTTAGGTTGGAAGTTTATGTTACCCCTGTCCATCGCTAACGTTATTGTAACAGCATTTATAATTTATTTATTCGAATAAAAAACTATGGCACAAACTAAAATTACTCGCACAAGTGATTTAACCTTTTGGCAGAAACTCTACATTCCGGAAATTATAAAAGGTATGAAGATTACGATACGGCAGATGTTTCTTCCAAAATTTACACGCCAATATCCTGAAGAGAGATGGAATCCGCCCGCTTCGTTTCGCGGTCGTCCGGTTTTAGTTGAAGAAAATGGCAAGGAACGCTGCGTCGCTTGCGGACTTTGTTCACGCGTGTGTCCTGCTTTAGCTATCGAAGTTCAGGCATCTGAAACAGAATTGAATAAAGAGAGGTATCCGGTAAAATTCGAGATTAATATGCTTCGCTGTATCTTCTGTGGACTTTGCGAAGAAGCATGCCCTGAAGAAGCAATAGTGATGAGCAAAGAATATGAGTTAACATTCAATAATCAGGAAGAAGCTATTTTTGGAAAAGATAAACTCCTTATTTCAAAAGAAAATTTAAAAGAAAGATTGGAGTTTTTACGGCAGTATAGGTAGAGTAGATGAGTATTTAGGTATTTGAGTTTTAGATAATTGGAAAAATGGATTGACAAGTTAAATCAACCAATAATTAGAAATACTATACGCTTACGAGCGCAATAAATCAAAATATATGTGTTCTGTGTGGGCAGGAAAACTTGAAGCTCGCATCATCGATACAAAAGAGCAACAGTCGGAGATGCTTTTCCTATTCCGAAGGTTGCTTTCAAAATATTCTATTCCGGAGGGAGGAGAATGTTTAAGCAATCCGAACATTCGCTTCAGGAAAATACTTCGACAATCTCGTCGCAAGAAGTTACATTACATATTTCAGGTCTAAAATGCGCCTCGTGTGCTTCTATTATTGATGAATCTCTCAAAAAAACCGAAGGGGTCATAACTTCAAATACTTCTTACGCAACTGATACCTGTAAGATAGAATACGACCCATCAAAAATTTCAAAAAAAACCTTTCTTTCACAAATCAAAAATTTAGGATACACTGCGAGCGAATATTTCGGCGACGAAAACTTTAAAACCGAACAACGTAAAACCTTAATTCGTTTTGGTATTGCGGCTCTTATCTCAATGAACATAATGATGATGACGGTGCCACTCTACTGGGATTACTTCGAACAAATTGATTCGCGTGTCGTATCACTTTTCGGCTGGCTGATGTTCATCTTATCTATTCCGGTTCTTTTTGTTACCGGAATGCCTGTAATGAAAAAAGCAGTAACAAGCATTTTCCGTGGTCATCCGGGAATGGAAACATTAATCGGCATAGGTGCTGGTGCAGCTTTCATTTATAGCACATTCGAACTCATATTTGTCCCCAACCCACATCTCTATTACGATACAGCGACATCGCTTATTGTTATAATTTTGTTTGGAAAATTTGTAGAGAATTTCTTTCGATACAAAGCCTCTGGAGCAATTAACAGATTATACAGCGTCCTACCTAAAAAAATTCGCACTCGCGACTTAATGCACAATATCAAATGGGTTGCAGCCGATGAACTTAAAGCCGGATCAGTTTTTGAAGTTCACTCAGGTGAAACTATTGCTGCCGATGGCGAAGTAATTGGCGGTAACGCAAACGTGGATGAATCGATGTTCACGGGTGAGGCTAAAGGAATTGTAAAAAATACCGGAACTAAAATTTACTCAGGATGTATTGTTAAAAGTGGTTTTCTACAAATAAAAGCAACAGTAACTGCAAAAAACTCAGCTCTCTCTACTATCGTGAAATGGATAGAGGATTCGCTGCAAAAAAAATCGGCGCTACAAAGTTTTAGCGACAAAGTTGCACGTTATTTCGTTCCGGCAATATTCTTGCTCTCAGCACTCACGCTTGTCGCTATGCTGTCTTTCGGATTAAGTTTTGAAACGAGTTTTTTGCGTGCTCTGACTGTCATGGTCATTGCGTGTCCTTGTGCGTTGGCTATCGCTGTTCCGGTTACTATTGTAACCTCGCTCGGTACGCTTGCCAAGAATGGAATCTTCATACGAAATCCTGATATGTTTCAACTTCTCAGAAATGTGAACGACGTCGTATTCGATAAGACCGGAACACTCACTTACGGAAAATTTTCTGTTATCGGATACAAGAATATGATTGAATCGGAACAGGCAGAAAATATTTTGAACGAAATTGAAACATATTCTTCTCATCCTGTTGCGGAAGCTATAAGGGAATATTTTGAAGGTAAGTGCGTGAAGGTGAAAATCGAGAATGTGAATGTTCATCCAAATGGTGTAGTTGGAACGCACAACTTTCAGCAATGGACAATCGGCAGCGAAGAAATGTTCGGTTCAGATAAATATGAACTAAAAAGAGATTCACAAAAACACAGATTGAATGGTCATACAGTAGTTTACTTCGGAAGGGATTCAAAAATAGAAGGATATTTATGGATTGGCGATGTTGCGCGAGAAAAGGTAACGACTTTAATCAGCAGTTTGAGCAAGATAGGAAAACAGGTTCATATTATTTCCGGGGATAAAACCGCAACGACAGAAAATTTTGCACGGAACGTTGGAATTGATATATTCTTGGGTGAAACATCACCAAAAGAAAAAATAGACTACATCAAAGAATTAAAAAAGAAATCCCCGGCGAAAACTGTAATGATGATTGGCGATGGTATCAACGATGCAGCCGCCTTAGCCGAGGCTGATATCGGAATAGCATTGAGCAGCGGAACCGATTTGGCAAAGGCATCCTCATCAATCATAATATTTAAAAATTTTTTAGATAAAATTCCCCTGCTTATCAATTATGCAAAGAGAATAAATACAATCACGTTACAAAATTTTTCTTGGGCAGTTGTGTATAACGTAGTTGGCGTGGGATTAGCGATATCGGGAATGCTAAATCCGTTGATTGCTGCTATTATGATGATGTTGAGCAGTATAACAGTTGTAGTAAATTCGCTTAGGTTGGTTGTGTTTAAATAATTCCCGCTGTTTCTACAGGGAATTGTTGAAATGATTAGTAACTTATTAAATCAAAAAGGTAATATATGGATCGGAAAACTTTTTTACAGATTCTCGGCTTAACGAGCGCCGGAATAGTTTCAGGATGCAAAACTGATACTCAAAGGTTAATAATTCCATACGTTATTCCGCCTCAAGAAATCGTTCCGGGAATTGCAAACTGGTATGCATCCTCTTGCAGAGAATGTCCCGCCGGCTGCGGTCTGTTAGTTCGATGCAGAGAGGGGAGAGCTGTAAAAGTTGAAGGGAATTCTGAGCACCCGATTAATCAAGGTAAACTATGCGCTCGTGGTCAGGCAACTTTGCAGGAATTATACAACCCCGACAGGTTAATAACTTCACAAATGCGAAATGCCGAAGGGAGCTTTGTTTCTCACGATACCGAAATTGCAATCAAACATATCGGCAATCATGTAAAAAGTTTAGTCGCCCAAAAATCAGCAAAAAAAATTGCCATGATTACATCATTGAACAGTGGTTCGTTAGCCAATTGTGCAGATGAGTTTATGAATTCAATCGGAGGCGAGAAACCAATTATATATGAAGCAGTAAATTATTCGGTAATCAAGTCGGCGTGCAATAAATTGTTTGGTAAAAATATAGTTCCGAAGATGTCGCTTCAGGATGCTGATGTGATTCTCTCAATTGGAGCTGATTTTTTGGAAACTTACATTTCGCCCGTTGAGTTTGCACGACAGTTTGCGAAGAACAGCGATGCGAAAGAAGGACGGAAGAGCGTTTTCATTTATGCGGGTGCGCAGCTTTCGATGACAGGGAATGTAGCTGATAAATGGATTCAGATTCCGGCAGGAGGCGAAAAGCTGTTTGCCTTATCTCTTCTCAACGAAATCTGTAAACTCAATCCTAATCCGATTGCAAAAAACTTCAGCGAAGGTTTCAGTGCTGATAGTGTAGCTGGTAAAATTTTCATTTCACCAAACGATATTAAACAGACGGCTGAACTTTTAGTCAAGGCAAAACGCCCCATCGTAATGGGTGGTCTGATGTGCGATAAAGAAACTCAAATTGCTATTATGCTTATCAACAGTATTATCGGTGCAATTGGCAAAACAGTTTTCCTCAACAATCCACTTTCATATTCAAACATCTCGACAGATGAAGAGATAGAAGCATTTATCAAAAAATGTTTAGAAGGTAAGATTGATACACTTTTCATTCTCCAGACAAATCCAATATTCACAATGCCCAAAAGTTTCCGCTTCGCTGAAGCGCTGAAGAAAATTCGTATGGTAGTTGCATTCGCACCGATGCTGAACGAAACAACCGAATATGCAAATTATGTAATTCCCACAAACACCCCACTTGAAGATTGGGACGAATATCAACCCGATGCTTCAATCAGAAATTATCAACAACCGGTAATGGAGAGTGTTTTCGGAGTATCATCGACCGGCGATTACTTGCAGAAAATTTTTAAGTCAATAACAGATAAATCATTAAAAAACTCACCTACATTTTACGATTATATAAGGGCTAATTTAAACTACTCCGAAAGTGATTGGAAACAAATTTTAGGGAAAGGATATTCAGAAAATAATATTTTATATTCAGAAACTCCCAAAACTATAACGGCAAGTTTACCGAAGCCAAAAATTCAAGCAATGAATTTCGATGCTATTCATTTTATAACTACTCCATCATACAAATACTACGACGGACGTAGTGCAAACAAGCCGTGGATCAGCGAAATTCCCGATGCTTCTGCCTCGATAGTTTGGGAAAACTATGTAACCCTCAACTCAAAATATGCCGAGATGTATGGAATAAAAAATCACGATATTATTGAACTCACAACTGATGCGGGTAGCATAGAGATTCCCGCCAGAGTAACACCCGATATCGAGTATCATAGTGCAGCAGTTGCTTTTGGTTTCGGGCATACAAAATTTGGACGCTATGGAACGAATGTTGGATTTTCTCCGCTTCCTTTGTTAGGCAAAAATATCTGGTCGCCGGTTTCGATTCAAATTAAAAACACCGGTAAGTGGACGAAATTAATTAGTCCGAGTGATACTGACCTACAATATCAACGGGGCATTTCACAGGCAGTACTTTTATCAGAAATCGGTCAACACAAAAAACATCATGAAGATTTGAATATGTATCCGAAAGTTCAGCACGAAATTTACCGCTGGGGTATGACGGTTGATTTAGATAAATGTATCGGATGCGGCGCTTGCATAGCAGCTTGTTATGCAGAAAATAATATCCCGACAGTTGGAAAAGAGTTGATATCAAAAGGGCGGGAAATGCAATGGCTGCGGATTGAACGCTACCGCGAAGATGAATTTGCCGATTATGGAAACCGGTATATACCGATGATGTGCCAACATTGCGAGAATGCACCTTGTGAACCTGTCTGTCCTGTATATGCCGCATACCACAGCAAAGACGGTTTGAATGTTCAGGTTTACAACCGGTGTATCGGTACGCGATATTGTTCTAACAATTGTCCTTACAAAGTCCGCCGCTTCAACTGGTTCAGCTACGAACACCCGCATCCCACACATTTACAGTTAAATCCCGATGTAACCGTGCGCGATAAAGGTGTGATGGAGAAATGCACATTCTGCGTCCAACGGATTATCGAGGCACGCGACAAAGCAAAAGACGAAGGCAGGTTAGTTCGCGACGGCGAAATCAAACCGGCTTGTGTGCAAACCTGTCCGACGAGTGCGTTAGTTTTCGGAAATTTATTAGACGAAGAATCGTTAGTTTCAAAATTAAAAAACAATCCGAGAGCATACCGTCCAATCGAAGAGTATAACACCCGGTCGGCAATTACTTACCTGCAGAAAGTTGTAAAAGATGATTACGCTCCAAAGAAAAAAAATAAAGTGTGAAAGGGGAATTTATGGAAGGTTTAACATACAAACAAGTTAATGATGCTATAATAAATACTTTAGCCCCGCCGCGTAAGTTTTACTTTGCAATTGTTGGCTTTTTCGGTTTATTGTTTGCTCTGGGGATGAGTGTTTGGTTTTACATGATTATTAATGGACTTGGAGTAGCGGGTATTCGGCATCCTGTAATGTGGGGTGTGTTTATTACAAACTTTGTTTTCTGGGTGGGTATTGCACACTCAGGCACATTGATATCGGCGATACTCTATCTTTTCCGGGCAGAATGGCGAATGTCGATTTACCGCAGCGCCGAAGCGATGACTGTTTTTGCAGTCGCAACAGCCGGTATGTATCCGCTGATTCATTTGGGAAGAGTGTGGGTTGCCTATTGGACTCTTCCGATTCCGAACGAGATGCTTTTGTGGCCCAATTTTAAATCGCCATTAATTATGGACGTGATCGCTATTTCCACATACCTGACTGTAAGTGCAAGTTTCTTTTTAATCGGTCTGATACCTGATATTGCAGCAGTGCGCGAGAAAGCCACAGGCATCCGAAAGAAAATTTACACGATACTTTCTTTCGGTTGGCACGGAACTAACGAACAATGGCGGCACTACGGCAGGGCTTATCTTTTCTTCGCAGCCCTCGCGACACCCCTTGTCATTTCGGTGCATAGCGTTGTGTCGTGGGACTTTGCTCTTTCCATCGTTCCGGGATGGCACAGCACCATTTTCGCACCTTACTTTGTAGCCGGTGCAATTCACTCAGGACTTGCTCTTGTAATAACTCTTTTAATCCCGTTACGAAAAATCTTCAAAGTCGAAAATATTATTACAATTAAAAATTTCGAGAGTATGGCGAAAGTTATTCTGCTTACGGGGTTGATTGTGGGGTACGCTTATGCAATCGAATACTTTTTAGCTTGGTATAGCGGTAACCCCTATGAACTTGCGATTTTCAAATGGCGTGCGAGCGGCGATTACGCCCCCGCATTTTGGACGATGGTAATTTGTAACAGTATTGTTCCTTTATTATTCTTCTTCAAAAAATTCAGAACATCAATCGTTGGACTTCTTGTCGTATCGATATTAATTAACGTGGGTATGTGGTTCGAGCGTTACGTAATAATTGTAACTTCACTCGCCCACGAATTCCTTCCCGCCGCTTGGGGCAACTACTCACCAACTTGGGTCGAAATCGTGATCTCTCTTGGAAGCTGGGGTTTCTTTTTAATGCTCTTTTTCCTCTTTGCAAAATTCCTTCCTTCAATTTCAATTACTGAAGTGAAAGAAATTCTTCCTACTCCCAAAAGAAAAGGAAGCAACAATGAACACTAAAAAAATTATATCGGCTTCGTTTATCTACGTTGACGATTTCGTAAAAGCGATTAAATACTTTAAATCTGAGAAACGAAAATTTGTTACTTACTCGCCAGTCCCTAATCATGAAATCGAAGAAGCTTTGGGGGCGAAAAAAAGTAAAGTCGGTTTGTTCACTCTCGCAGGTGGAATTACAGGATTGATAAGTGGATTTAGTTTAGCCGGATTTACGGCGGCAGAGTGGAATTTGGTTCTCGGCGGTAAACCTCCGGTTACTTTAATTCCTTTCGTTGTAATTGGTTTCGAGTTCACGATTTTATTCGGCGCCCTGGCAACCTTGTTAGGTTTGATAATTAACGCAAAGTTACCCTCATACAAAAAATTAAAAGGATACAAACCCGAATTTTCAGTTGACCATTTTGGTATTTCTGTGGAAGCTGATGAAACGGAGTTGGCATCTCTCGGAGACTCATTTAATACCTTCGGTGCGAAGGAGGTAACCTATGAATAGAGAACAACTTAGGCAGGCACTCACAACTTCCATTGAGGCAAACGACAAACAAATTTTCAAACCTTATATAATTGCTCTGATTGCGGTAGGAGTAGTGGGATTTATGGTAGGAATGTTAGCGGGCGAAATTCAGCAAGTGATGCAGGCATATTTGATTAACTTTGTTTTTTGGATAGGCATTGCTCAAGGTGCGGTAATACTTTCGGTGGTGCTGCGACTTACAAACGCAAAGTGGGGCAGACCGATTATGCGGATTGCCGAAAGTGCCTCGGCTTTTTTACCGGTTACTATTTTATTGTTTATCATAATTATGCTCGGCGGAGAAAAACTTTTTATCTGGATTAATGAACCTGTTGCTCACAAAGCAATTTATCTGAACGCACCTTTTATGTATTCACGTGTTCTCGTTTCATTGCTGCTGATGACAGGTTTGAGTTTGTTTTATGTTAGGAACTCAGTTCGCAACGACCTTGCAGCAATCTATCACGGTAAACTTGTTCCTGAACGTTTCAGGAAATTATTAACAAACTACGATGTCAGCCGCATCGAAAAATCGAACGATAAGCAAACTACATTGAGCGTAATTTTAGCAATTTGTTACGCCGTTTGCTATTCGTTTTTAGCAATCGATTTAATTATGTCGCTCGACCCGCATTGGGTTAGTACTCTCTTCGGGGCTTACTATTTTATCGGTTCCTTCTACATAGGGATTGCATTCACGATAATTATGGCTTCCTACTTTATCGAAAGACCTGAAGGTAAAATAATCGGCAGCAAACAGTTTCACGATTTAGGGAAATTACTTTTCGGATTTGCAATAGTCAACGGCGATTTCTTCTACTCCCAGTTTCTTGTAATCTGGTACGGAAATTTGCCTGAAGAAACGCACTACATAATCGAACGGACTCAACACGAACCCTGGGCAACTATGGCTTACATAGTCTTACTTTTATCTTTTGTTGCACCATTTATAATTCTAATCAACAAAAAAATAAAAATGAATACTGTTGCAATGCGATGGGTATCTATCGGAATTCTTTTGGGAATTTGGTTGGAACGGACACTATTAATAGCCCCATCGGTTTCCGGCAATACATCTTTTCCAATCGTTTGGATTCAAATTACAATCACACTTGGATTCTTAGGAATTATCGTAACATCAATTAAATACTTTTGGTCGAAATACCCAATGGTTGTTTACGGCGATCCACTACTAAAACATAGTTTGGAAGGTGAGAAATGAGCGAAAATATAAATATTGAAAAACCGTTCCATCCTCTATTCAAATGGGCTTTGATAGCATCTATGTTTGGCATAACCCTATGGATGATTTATCTCGTTTATATTCAACCTCAGCAGAGGATAGGCGCTGCACAACCGATTCCTTTCAGCCACCGTTTGCACGTTACTGATAAACAGATTGATTGCAAATATTGCCACAGCTACACCGACCGTTCGCAATTTCCCGGGATGCCCGCGGTGCAATTGTGCGTTAGTTGCCACAAATACATTATCCCTCAGCATCCGGAAATCAAAAAGTTGCATTCGTATTACGATAACAAAAAACCGATTCCATGGAAACGTGTTTTTTTTCAGCCCGATTTTGTTTTCTTCAACCACAAACGACATATTAAATTAGGAGTTGAATGCAAAACCTGCCACGGCAGCATCGAACAAATGGACCGCGTTACACAAACTTTCCCGATGAAAATGGGATTTTGTGTAACCTGCCATAGGCAGAATAATGCTTCAGTCGAATGTTATATCTGTCATCATTAAAATAAGAAAGAAACTAAAGTGAAATTCTACGATAAACCAAACAGTGCCGCTAAACACTTCTATCTCACATCTGTCTTCTGGATTGTGATTGCAACTTTATACGGATTAACAGCAGCTATCGAGTTGGTGGCTCCAGATGTATTCGGCAATATTCCCGAATTGCTTTTCAGCCGCATCCGACCAATTCATGTCAATCTCGTATTGTTCGGCTTTTTAACTCCCTCGCTGATTGGTTCGGCGCTATACATTATTCCGGTGCTAACCCAAACTAAACTTCACAGCGAACGCTTGGCTAATTTTTCTGTTTTATTGTGGAATATTTTTACCACTGCTGCGGTGGTTACACTATCACTCGGACAAAATCAGGG
>JAUXOG010000015.1 GCA_030682385.1 Bacteroidota bacterium | reverse complement strand
AACGTCGAAGTAGCACCGGCGACGATAGATGTTCCGGCAGTTGAACTTAAGCTTGAAACGATATCGGATTTTTCACGAGCATTTAAGTCATCACGGAATTTATTTGTGAAAAGGAATGAAATGGCATCGCTCTGTAAATCGCCTCCTTGAATGACTTTTGAATATTCTTCATCGTCAATAGTAATATTCATGCTCAGATGCGGTTCAAGTCGGGTGCCTGAAATTGTAAGTGTAATAGTTACTTTTTGTTCGGCTACCACTGAGTCGGGTGTAAGAGTTGGTGGTTTTCTTAAACCCGTATAAGTGGCTTTGATATCCAACTCAGGATTATTTGGGTCGCCTAAAAATTTTAACTTGCCGGCAGCTTCAAACCTTTTGAAAAAATTGTAGTACGACCTCTCTGATACAGATATTTCGCCGATAGAATAGTTCCTGTTACCAACTCGTTGTAAATTAATTTTGCCATCTAACTCCGCATACAATTCTTCGCTTGTAGCAGGATTAAAAATCATACGAATACTTGTGGTTCCTTTGGTTTCGAGGGTTACATCATAAGTTAATCCGGCTAAAAATTTACTTTCGGTTTGCATCTCTCCTGCCAAATATTTTTTATTCGTATCGTACATAGCAGAATAAAACTGATGTTTCAAATCAACCTGTTTATCTGGTTTTGTTGTATCATCAACAGCCACATATCTGACAATTCCTCCCGATTCGTCATAACTGCTTGAATGCGATGGAGGGAAAACAATATTCGCATCTTGAACTATCACATTTCCAGATATATTCGATTTAGTCAACGAGCCTTTAAAATGGAGCCCTTCGTTGCCAACCATCCCAACGAGGCGTCCGTACATGTTTTGCATCTTTCTGCGTGAGGTTTCCTTCAAAAGTAAAAGCTGACCGGTCGCATTCAAATCAAAATAACTAATCTTATATTCTCTTAAAGCAAAGAATCCGTTAATATTTACTTTCCCTTCCGCATAATCCGATTTATCGTTGCTAAGTTGGAATTGGGAAAGATGTATTTTGTCAACATCCGATAGTAACGAACCTGATAAATTGTAGTAAATATAATTTTCGAGCAATAAAAACCTCGACTGCTGTAATTGGATTGTTCCAGTATAATTTGGCTGCTTCGGGGTTCCCGTTATACTCATATCGCAAATCAGCACGCCTTGTAAATCGTCGATTGCAGGTATCAATGGATTTAAAACGCTTAATTGAAATCCGGACGAAACGATTTTCATATCTAAAGGTTCATCGGGAAATAATTTATTTTCTTCTTTATAAGATAAATCAATCGGAAGTTTTCCGCTGATAATAAAATCGGGTTTCGATTCCAATCCAGCACTTCCAAAATTAATGTTTACATCCAAATTTTTATCGATGTAATTAAATGAACTTTTGAGTTCACCAAAATTTGAATTCCTGTAAAAAATACTATCAACATTTACTGTCATACTTATAACAGGATTTTCTAAACTACCTGAAAACTTCATCTCGGAATTAACCTTACCATATACTCTGTTTTTAGGATTTTTTAAATTTTCACTCTTTAAAAAATGATGTAATCCTTCTAACTCAAATTTTTCGATACGACCATTGAGATTGATTATACCATCGGCTAACAGATTACCGTCGATATATATTTTTTCTTTATTGTTCCGGTGAAGGATAAAATTTTTCAATCTTAATTCCTCAGGATTTATAGAAATAGCAAACGCTTCGTTACCTTCCCATGAGTAATCGCCCCAAGCTAAACTCAAACTCGGAAACAAAAATTCAAAAGAATTCGGGTGAACAGCAACTTCTGAAATAAAACTTAACCTGTTTGCTTTGCCTATATTCGAATCGTATATCAGTTTTCCTTTCGATTCGGAAAAATCTAGATCGAATTTTAAATTATTCAGGTCGATTTTGTTAAAAACAATTTTTTGTAGCTCTGAGGAAACATTTAGATTTAATTTTTCAAAAAGGTTTTTTTCTGTGAGAGAATCGATATTATATTTTATTGTACCTTCCGACATTAAAATCCCTTTTCCCGCTGAGCCGATAAAGAAATCTTTGATTTCGATATTTCCTGTGTTCGTAATGCCGCCTCCATTTTTGATTAATGAACCTTTAAGTCTCCCCTCGAAATTAAAAGGTGTTTTGTTGATTATGTTCGATATGGATGCTAAATTTTTTGATCGAATGTCATAATTGAACCAATAAGGACTTTCGTCATTTTGTTCAACGTGGGATTTATTTTCTACATACAAACTTTCGGATATTGAAGTTCGATGGGAAATTGCTTTAGAAAAGCTTGAAACGATATCAGTGAAAATGGAAGGAATTTTTGGGAAATCGACATGACCGTTTAGTAAAATATCAGCCATCGAGGATTCAATTTTTAAAATCTTATTTGAATTATCGCTCTGATTTAATGTTAGAAGAAATTCTTCGGTTTGAAATTTATGTTTACCAACTATCGAAGGAAAAATTGTTAGGTTTGCAGTTGCATTCGCATTATTTACATTTGTGCCCGCAAGCATAACCGAGGCTTGTAGGGAGAGGTCGCTTTCATAATCTTTATCATTTAAAAAATTAGCAAGATTTAAAGATGTAACTGACGCTTCAATATTATAACTTGGTAAATGACTGTTTGTATAATCCAGATTAGCTGTGATGTACGATTTCATTCGGTCGGATTGGAGGAGAGAGACCATCTCGATTCGTTTATCATGAACTTGAATCGCGAGATTTGAGTGATCTAACTTTACGTTTGCAAATTTCGATGAATCAATTTTCAAATTAACTTGTGCATTTAAGTTATTGATACTCGAACCGATTCCTTCAAAAGTTCCAGAAGAGTTTAAATCGCTGCTGTATGTTTCGTCATCCAATAATTTGGCAATATTCAAACCGAATGATTTAAAATTACCACTATACTTCATCAACGAATCTTTTAGATTGAGGCTGACCTCAGCCTGAGCTTTACCTGCATCTGTTTGGATATTGACTTGTGTTTTGAAATCCAAAGGATTTCCAACATAATTTGCAAAAATGAGTGTGTTATTGATGTTTTTAAATTGAGGAATATTGAAATAAGGCAGCAACTGATTAACATCTGATGGTTTAATGCGTGCTTCATCAATTTTGAAATTTAAAAAGAGATATTTAGGATCGTGCAGGTTGGTTAAGTTGCCTTCGATTTTTAATGATGAATTAAATGTTTGCACATTGAGATGGTTCACAAAAAAATCGCCGAACTCCCCTTTTGCATCCAAATCCACGTAAACGGATCCATTCAAAAAATATACAGGCGGCAGAAAACTTTTCAATTCGTTCAGACTTACAACGCTCCCCGTTACTTTTAGTGAAACCTGTTTTTTTTCAAAATCTGCCAACAATAGTTTGTTGAAAATATTCACATCCTTCAGGCTTGCATCTATTTTTATACTGGAATTTTTAGAAGCCGCCACAAGATTTTTCACTTCAATGTTTTCTTCATTGAGGACGATTTCGCCGCTGAGCGACGACAAACTGAACAATGTTGACGGCAAATATCCGTGTAAATCTTTAATCTTCAGTTTGATATTGTTATGTTTGAAGACTCCGGAAACCTCTGTGCTTAAATTATTTACTGTTAAGTGGCGATAATCTAAATATTGAGTGGTAGTATCGATATGGTGTTTGAATACTTCTCGAAGTGAATCGTGAACGAAAAATGTTCCATTTATTATTTTTACATTCTCAAAAGCAATCGTCCAATCAAATTTAGATGGCACTTTTTCCTTTGCTCTAAAAATTTCAGAGATGTTCCATTTGCCATCTTTCGATTTCAAGATATTTACTTTAGGGTGTTCTACTGTTAAACTGCGGAGTGTAATTTTCTTTCCTAATATTGTATAAGGATCGTGGTGTAGTTTTATTTTTCCGACAGAAAGGAAGACTCCCCCGCCATGCGTAATAGCCAGTGAATCAATCGAAAATCCTGTAATAAAATTTCCACTGATAGTACCAAGAAAAAGTGAGCCATCGATATTTTCAGAAACATTTGAAAGGATAAATTCCCGCAAACGATCTTTAAAAAATTTGGATTGAGTAAAACCAATTGCAACAATAAAGATAAAAACACACAACCCAAACAAATAACCGATAATTTTTAATACTTTTTTAATCATTCCCTGATTGAGTATTTGTACAATACTTTTTTATTATTGTATCTACGATATTTGTCGTAGAACGATCCTGAATAAACTCAATGGTAGCTACTTTACCACCGTTGGATTCAACAATATCTTTCCCCACGATATTTTCAATTTTCCAATCGGCGCCTTTCACCAAAACGTCTGGGAGGATATCTTCAATTAATTTCAAAGGTGTATCTTCTTCAAAAATGCAAACAAAATCGACGGGACAAAGATTAGCTAACAGAAATGCCCTGTCGTGCTGATTAACAATCGGTCTTTTTTCCCCTTTAATTCTTCTGACTGAAGCGTCGGAGTTCAAGCCAACTATAAGAACATCTCCGGCTGATTTTGCCTTCATCAAGTATTCAACGTGTCCGCGATGGATAATATCAAATACCCCGTTTGTGAAAACGATTTTTTGCTTTTGCTTTTTTTGTAAAGCCCGAAGGCTGATTAATTCTTCCTTTGAAACTACTTTTCCCATTATGTACCTGCTTTTCTCGGCGGTCTGTGATTCATATCTTCTAAAAGAGTTTGATACAATTCATTTTTATCTATTGGTACAATACCAACTTCACCGCACACGATACCCCCCGCGGTATTTGCCAATAGAGCAGCCTCCAGTATATCTGCTCCGCTTGTCATTGCCATAGTGAGTGTCGAGATGACTGTGTCGCCTGCTCCTGAAACGTCTAACACCGAGCGTGCAGTTGTTTGAATGTTTTTAAAACTACCGTTACGTCCGAACACCGCCATACCATACTCGCCTCTTGTGATGATTACGTGTTCAGCTTGTAATGTTTCAAGAAGTTGTTTTCCTGCATCTTCAAGTGAATGATCGTCCGATAATTTAATTCCAAGCGCTTCTTCTGTTTCTTTTCTGTTAGGTTTAAAAACTGTAACGTTTTTATATTCAAAAAAGTTATTAAACTTCGGATCAATCGTAATTATCTTATCGTATTTTTTACTAATCTTTACCGCACCTGAAATAATTTCTTTCCCTACAACACCTTTGTTATAATCTTCGATTATGATGGCATCTATAGTTGATATGTTTGATTCTAAAATTTGTAAAAGCTTTTGTTGTAAACTGTTTGTTGTTTCGGTTTTCGATTCACGATCAATCCGAACTACATGTTGGCTGTGTGCAATAACCCGTGTCTTCACTGTAGTCGGGCGGTCATCATCCGAAATAATTCCCGATGTATCTAAATTTTGTTGTTTACAGATTTCTAAAAAATTTTTGCCGCTCTGGTCATTTCCTAATATACCAAGAAGCATCGGTATGCCACCTAATGATTTAATATTATTGGCAACATTAGCTGCTCCTCCCAGTCGATTGGATTCTGATTCAATTTCGACAATAGGGACTGGCGCTTCCGGAGAAATACGTGTAACTGTTCCCCAAAAATATCTATCGAGCATCAAATCGCCGATGATTGCCACTTTCTTACCTTTTAAGTTTTTAAAAATTTCTTCTAATCTTTTTTCTGATATTAACATAATGTTATGAAGTTAAATTAAAATGTCTTTTTAAATATATGCAGAAACTCACTTACTTTCAAGTATATTACATTTTGAATTATTACCACATTTATCTATATTTTAAACAAATGAAGATGCTATCTCAATTAACCAAAGAAAAATCGAAATCTATTCGTAAACTTTCTCAAAAAAAGTTTAGAGAAATCGAAAGAAAATTTATTATTGAAGGTGTGAAAATCGTTCAGGAAGCTATGGCTTCCGATTGGATAACGGAATCGGTGTTAGTTACAAAGGAATTCTTTTCTAATCCTTCAAATAAAGATTTGTTTAAAATGATTGAGGAAAAAGGCGTTCCGGTATTTCAAATTTCAGCAAATGACTTGGATGCCATGACCGACACCCTAACGGCACAAGGTATAGCAGCAATTGTTGAAGAAAAAATTACAGAACACTTAAATTTAAGAACTCTTAATTCACTCAACTCAATTATGGTTGCTGTTGACAGAATTTCGGATGCCGGTAACCTTGGAACTATTATCAGAATTTGCGACTGGTTTAAAGCTGATGCTTTGCTAATCGGGCAAGAGAGCGTGGAATTGTTTAATCCGAAAGTTGTAAGAGGAACGATGGGCTCGGTTTTTCATCTCCCGATTTACAGGAATGTTGATTTGGTGCGATGGTTAAGTAATGCAAAAACTTTTGGTTACAAAGTTTATGCGGCAACAATGGATGGAAGTCCGCTCCAATCACAAAATTATCAAAAGAAATCAATTTTTGTTTTTGGCAGCGAGTCGCACGGAATATCTGATGGAATACAAAGAATCGCAGATACAAACATAACAATCCCGCGGTTTGGCAAAGCTGAATCGCTAAATGTTGCTGTAGCTTGCGGAATCGTTATCGCTAATTTCAAATTATGAATCTTTTATACATTCAAAACGTTTAATTAAATGCAGAATAAATAAGTATTGGTATCGATATGAAAAATATATATTTAAAACTATTCTTCTCCTTTGCGGTTTCCCTTCTTATATTTGGAACGGCAACACCTCAGGAAACTAATTTTGGAAAAAACAAAGTTCAATATAAAAAATTT
>JAUXOG010000008.1 GCA_030682385.1 Bacteroidota bacterium | reverse complement strand
TTTTTTTGTTTTGGCTTTTCTTACATATTTATTGATTAATTCACCAAACAATCAGTAATTGTAACTTATTGATAGATAATGAGTTAGTTGTTTTTTTTTCTAATGACGGTCATTAGAAATTATTCCTAATGAACAATCCGGGATTATTTTTTGGCCAGCCCCTACCTATCTCTAAATATGAATGTAGTGTTACTTCCTAAGAATCAACTTATAATACTGTTCGTCGATATCATCTTTTAATTGTTTGAGGCAATTAATAATCTGAGCTATCGTCAATACCGATAGATCACCAATATGAGAAATTACTTGTTCAGTTAGATGTCCTTTTAGGAATTCTACAGCAGAAAAATCATAAATTTCGAGTAACTGTATTAATGTGTTTTTCGGAAAGGTGCTTTCTTTGTTAGCGGGTAAATAAAAAACACCTTGTGTTGCGTTACAGCCTTCCTGATATGTTTTATTTCTAAAATTTGTAGTTGTTTTCACAACCAGATAAGGCTCGTCTTCGGATGGCTCATTAAGAACTACAAATCGTTTTTGGCCAATTTCGCCGTCATGGAAGAGAAATTGGCTGTGAAAATATACGCTCCCTCTCGACATTATAAAATTTTAAATGGTTTTTTTAAGCGGGAATGCTTCGAGCATTTCTTGTCGGTCTTTCATCGCTTCCATTGCATCCTCAATAGAGATTTTTGCTTCATCATCAATCGCAAGAACATAATCAATTTTATTAAAAAGACCTTTTTCATTTATTGTTTTATCCCAAGGGTGATTTTTAAAATGAGAAATATCAGAAATCATTTTTGCATCAACGTCTCTAAACATGTCGGCAAATTTCTCAATAATCCTTTTTTGTCTTGGTGAAAAAATTGTCAAATCCGGTTTGATTTTTTCTTTTACTTTAAAAATAGCACCTTGTTTTCCAGTTCCCTCTGATTTGAATGGTAATAAAGTTATATAAGGCGCAAAATCTTTGGGGACTCTGTTATCTGATATTTCTTCGTAGAAATGTCTGGGAACAGGTCCAAAATCATAAGCATAATAATCAAGGTTAGTTATGCTATTACCTGTTTCTTTAAAATGTTCAAAATCGGCGAAGTATAGCAGCTTAAAGATTTTTACTTTGGTCGGATTTTTAACCTTTGTTGCAAAGTAGATTATCACATGAAGCATTTTTTTGCGATATGTGTTATTCAATTCCATTGTATCCATTTATAATATAATCTATACATATTACACTTGCAAACATGAAATTGTGTAATCGCCCAGCGAAAATGTCAGTCTGCCTTTGACGGATAACGCTGAATAGACCTGCCCGATGCAGGCGGGAATATCAGGTCTACGACCTCGTAGAGGGTACAGTTTATAAATATAGGAATAAACCTTAAATTTGAGATTTCAATAAGAAATAAGGAATCTCGGAATGCAAACAAACTTGACTATGCGCCCCAAAGAAATCGAAAGATTAAAAACTATCAGTCGGATCAAATCCAGTGAATTAACGGTATCGAATGCAGCAGAAAGTCTGTGTCTAAGCGAAAGACAAATGTACCGTATACTTTAGCGACACCGTGCTGAGGGCGATATCGGAATAATTCAACGATCCCGTACGAGACAATCAAATAACCGGTTACCAAAACTATCTACGATCAAGTTTTAAAGCTTTACAAAGAAAAATATTTGCTTAAACTATGTTTTATGTTGAGCCGGTAACCTGGTATCAAGAATATTATGGCTGGCTGAAGCGGTTTATTGGAAATTAGAGACTTTACAAATTGTAGAGACTTGCCATGGCAGGTCTCTACATCACTGTGATACTTTTCAAAAAATGTGAGCGTCGTTGCTACCGCTGTTATGTTTACGTTGGTTTGCGATTAGTGTTTTCCTATTGAATCGATTGAATCAAAGACTTGTTGTTGCGCAGAAGATTGTTGACTATAGTTTGAGGATCAACTTTCTTGCGTTTGGCAAACTCTTGAACAAACTTTGCAACATCAGCATCAAGATAGATAGGTAGATTCAAGCTTGCATTTGCACGGTAAAATTTTCCGCGCACGCCTTTTGAAAAATCGTACTCTTTTTTCATAGTTATCACCTTATTGAGTATTGTTTGGTTTCTTTTTTGGTTGCTCTTCGAGCAGAGATGATTCGGATTTTACAATTGTGAACATCTGTTTCTCTGAACGTGTGAATAATCACAAGTGGGACATCATTATTGTCTTTTCCGATGGTTATCCATCGGTCTTCTGTTCGACTATGCTCAGCATCAAAGATAGAAAGCATAAACGGATTAAGGAAAATCTCGGCTGCCCGTTCAAAGCTAACCTTGTGCTTACGATAGTTTTGAAGAGTTTTGGTAACATCCCACTCAAAATTATATTGCACATCCGGACCTTTTTCCTTTAATATATCAATCTCGCTATAAAAATCAAACAACTTGTAAACTCATTAGAATTATCACTATCTCGCTTTATCCCGACCTCAGCGCATTCACAATATTCAACCTCGCCGCACGAACTGAAGGCAAAAATCCTCCGATTATTCCCATCACTACTGAAAACAGAAGTGAGCTGATTACAATGGAAGGAGATAACGAAAAATTAAATGCAAGCTCTGAAAAAGATCCAAAATTTATCATCGAAATATTGAAAAACTGTAGGAACGACGCAAGAAAAAGTCCTACCAATCCACCAATCAACGACAGCGCAAGCGACTCGACTAAAAATGCAGCTAAAACATTTCGTCGGCGGAAACCAAGGGCTCTGAGAGTCCCAATCTCTACAGTTCTGTTAGAGACTGCAGCATACATCGTGATCATTGCACCAATCATAGCGCCTAAACTAAATATTACCGTAACTACAATTCCGAGTATTCGAATAAACATAGCCATATCTTCCGATTGCTCCGCGTAAAATTGCTTCTCCCGTTTTACATCCAAAATTTGTAAGCGTAAATCTTTTTCAAATTCTTGTTTGAATTTATCGAAAGCATCCGGACGGTCGAGTCGAAAAAGTATCGATGAATACGCACCTGTGTAGCCGAATGCTGCCGCCAATTGTATTTCATCGCCCCAAATCTCGGAATCAAATCCGCTGCCCCCCGCATCAAACCATCCTACTATTGTCCACTGATCGCCGCCGAACTTAATTTTCTCTCCTACATTCGTTCCCTGAAATCTTTTATGAATCGAACTTCCAACTATTACTTCGCGTGATCCCCACTGAAACATTCTTCCTTCTATTAATTTTACATTAGGTCGAAGTTGAAGACCTGCGTTAGTTATTCCCCTCACAGCTATAAGACCCATCCCTCCTTCTTTTTTACTGTACGACAAATTAATTACGGCAACAATCTCTTTCGACACAAGTGGTTTTCCGTCCGAAGTCTTTGCTATATTGGGAAACGTCGAAAGTATATTTGCCTGGTCAACCATTATGATAGAAGTAATTTCTCCGGTAGCAGCTTTTCGAAGAGCAATAATGTTATCATCCGACCCAGTTTCTATAAGCGTCTTCTGGATTCCGTACGCCATCATCAAAACTGCGGCGAACACAAATACAACCGCAGCGATTCCTGTTACAGTCAATGCTGTAGTCAATCGCCGTGTCTTCAAATTTCTTATAGTGTATTTAAAAGGTATTTTCATAAAACTTTATCTTAACCTATCTGACGGAGTCCATCTACAATTTTTGTTGTTAACGTTCGCTGGATTGGAAACATAGCTGCCAGAACACCAACAAGAACTGCGGCGCTGCTTGCAAGTATCAGGGTAATTGGTTCGATATAAAATATCGGGAACCAACCTTTTGGAAGTGCGGCTTCGAAACCGGAAACCATCGGAAAGGCAAATGCAATTCCAGTCGCACCACCGAGTGCAGCAATCAAAAGCGATTCACCTCCAATTAAACTGACCAGATGAAAGTTAGAGAATCCCAATGTTCTTAAAACCGAGTACTCACGAATACGCTCACGCGCCGACATAATCATTGTGTTTCCTAAAACGAGTAGTATAATACCGATGATGACAAACGACATAATGTTCATAGATGTAAAGATTGCACTGACGGATGCCATAAATCCTTGAGAGAATGCCCGTTCGGTTTCAGTTTTTGTTTCGGCTGAAGAATTTTGGAAAAACTGGTCAATCTTTTCCGATATAACCGCTGCATCGTTTGGGTTTTTAATTTTAGAGATGTACCAACCGACGTATCCCTCGCGTCCGGGCATTTCCTTTTTCATACGTTCATCGATGTAATTCCAATGTACCAACATATTCGACGGGTCTGTTGCTTTATCTCGTGGTTTATAAATTCCGCGCACAACAAATTCCCACCGCCCCGGATAGATGTCCCCTTCTATCGGCATTACATCACCGATTTTTAAATTGTAGCGTTCCACAAGCTGATCACCAATGATGCAGGAATTGCGTTCTTTTTTAAATGCTGCGAGTTGTTCGGGGGTAATGAGCAACTCAGAATAAACATCGAAAAATGTTTCAGCATCAACAGCAAGCCGGGCAAAAAATTGTTTCTTATCTATATAAACGCCACTAAACCAATTCGCATAGGTTATGCTCTCGATACCCTCGACTTTTGCAATCTTGTCTCGATACGAAAGGGGCAATGGAAAAATAAATGAGACAGAATGCCGAGTAATCAACCTGTCAGCCGCCGTTGCTTCTACTCCGGCATTCCAGGCAGTTACAACAGTTCTGATTAATCCAAAAGCAGAAATTGCGATAGAAATTCCGAGAACAGTTAAAAAAGTTCGGAGTTTATGACGAAGCATATTTTTAATAATCAATTTTAAAATGTGCATAGTTGAACTCCTCAGGTCAGTTCGCCTTTATCGAGTTGCTTGATTATATGCGCTCTCTCGGCTGCACGCGGGTCGTGTGTTACCATAATAATCGTTTTCTTGAACTCACTATTTAATGTCTGTAATAGATTTAAAATTTCTAAAGCGGAAGTTTTATCAAGGTCGCCGGTTGGTTCATCGGCAATGAGTATTGTCGGGTCGGTAACAATTGCACGTGCGATGGCAACCCGCTGTTCTTGTCCGCCTGAAAGTTGTTTCGGATAATGATGAATTCGATCTGCTAGCCCGACAACTTTTAGCACAAATTCAACGTGTTCTTTCCGTTCTTTCTTCGAGAGTTTTGTGAGGAGAAGCGGAAGCTCAACATTTTCGAATGCCGTAAGAACAGGAAGGAGGTTGTAAAATTGAAAAACAAATCCTACGTTACTGGAGCGCCACTTTGCTAATTGCGACTCGCCTAACTTTGTAACGTCGGTATTTGCTACGATGATAGAACCTTTAGTTGGACGGTCAATTCCAGCGATGAGATTCAGTAATGTAGTTTTACCTGAGCCCGATGGACCCATCAGTCCAACGAATTCGCCTTCAGGGACTTCAAACGAGATATTTGATAGCACGGGAATCTCGAGTGAATCTCTCCAGTAGGATTTTGAAATATTTTGGACAGAGACGATAGACATATTATTGATTTCGGATTTATGATTTTACCCGCCCGACTGAACGACCCGCCAGAACAGCAAAGTCGGGCTGGCTTCAGTCGTTCGGGCGGGGATTTTAGATTTATGATTACCGCATACAGTTACTGGTTATAGTTTGATAGTTTAGTTCCAAATCACCACAAACTATCAACTAAAAACCAAAACCCTTGTGGTGAGCGAACCGCCAAAGGCGGTGAGCCGAACCATATTAACTAAATAACTGAAGTTACGCAAAAGAGTCATTCTGAACGAAGTGAAGAATCTTAAACCTCAAATTCGAGTTATTTTTAGATGTTTCGCTTCGCTCAACATGACAAAAAGTCAATTCTGCGTAACTTCAGTAAATAACTATAACTACTAACTAACAACCAACAACCAATAACTATTTCATCTTCACTGAGGAACCCGTCCGCAGGTCTTTCGAAGGTTTCAGTACAACTTTATCGCCTTGCGAAAGTCCGGATTTTATTTCAACGAATCTTCCGAAACTTTTGCCGGTAATAACCAGTGTTCCTACAACTTTATTTTCTTTAAATACGAAAACTATTTTTTCATCATTCAGTTTCACAATTGCATCAGAATCAACTGCAAGGATTGGCTGAACATCGATGCTATCGGTTGAAATATTTTGTAAGAAATTTACTTTGGCACTCATCTCCGGCAGTACACGACTATCCTTTTCTAAGAAACGAATTTTTGTTAGCACGGTTGCCTTTGCTCTGTCCGCTGTTGGAACGA
Organism: Bacteroidota bacterium; assembly: GCA_030682385.1. Taxonomy (GTDB): domain Bacteria; phylum Bacteroidota; class Ignavibacteria; order UBA10030; family BY39; genus JASEGV01. The sequence continues at coordinate 12,841 of JAUXOG010000008.1, read as the reverse complement.
TCTTGTTGACTACTCCTCGGTAACGTTTATCGGGATAAGCATCGAGAGAAATTTCGCAGGGTTGGTTTTCCGAAATCCGTTCGATGTTGGATTCGGAAACATCGGCTTCAACTTCGAGGGACGACATATCAGCAATCGTAACCACAGCAACGCGCGAGCTTACACCCGCCGCGAACGGTGCAACGACTTCGCCCACGTCCGCATTCTTTGTTAAAATTGTTCCGTCGAACGGTGCACGGATGATTGTATTCTCAAGTTGAACTTCAGCCGCTTTTATTGCCGCATTTGCTGCTGATATAGTTGCGATTACACGGTCGTAGCGTGCTTGTGCGGCATCGAGTTCAGCTTTGGAAATCAACTTGCCTTCAAATAATTTCCTTGCCCGCTCAAGCGATTGTTCAGCATCGTTTCGGTCGGCTTTGGAAACTTCAAAACTCGCTTTTGCTTGATTTAAAGCCGCTTCAACGTCGGCGCTTTCTATTCGTGCGATGATATCTCCTTTTTTAACTCGGTCGCCTTCTTCGTAACCTAAATAGACCAACCTTCCTGTTGCTTTCGATGCGATGGATGCTTTCCGCTGTGCAACTACATAACCGCTTGCAGTCAATAACGCACTCGCCTGATTTGGTGAAATGTAACTGACGGTTGTCAGCGCCACTACTTCAGTTGTTGTGAATAAACCTTTGAGAAAAAAGAAAGCGGGTATCAACAAAACCAAAGCGCCCGCGATGTAAAAGAAAATGCCTCTGCGTTTACGCGAACCGTCGATAGTTCTGGGTTCTTCTTCTCTCTTTATCTTTAATTTCGATAGGTCAATATTTTCTTTTTCAGCCATTTGTATTGAGTGTTAAGTGAATGAAAATTTTGCTTTTGCAAGATAGAAAAATTATGGAAGGTTTGCAAGTGAACGGGAATGTGAACACTGCGTTATCTCAGGATTCGGGAGAGCCGTTGGTTCGTGGCTTCCTATTTCATTCAAAGGGAAGCATTTGTATGAATACTGTAATTTTATAATGGCAAATGCAACTTACGATTCGCGTATTTGGGATGCGGCGATTTCTGGGCAGTCAGCACTAAAGATTTATAGATATACTATTATCGATTTACCACGTCACCCGCGATAGTCACAAAAACACAGTAATGGGCAGGTTTTCTTACATTTCTTTCATATTTTCTTTTAGTCTGTCCCATGTTTCTTTTGTCAAAATTGGTTGGATTTTTTTAGGTTTACCACTACCATGTTCGATTATATATTCTGCTCGTTCTTTAGATGCCGGATGAGTGTTTATCCATGATAAATGTTTTTCAACTTGTGATTCACTGTCGGCAACTTTGTTTAAAAAATTTGCAAAAGGTTCTGGGTCGATATTGGATTTTATTAGGTATTCAACTGCTTTAATGTCGGCTTCTTTTTCTAAATTTCTGTCGTAGGCTGATGATGATAAAAGTTTTATAGTTTCCTTAATTATTTCAGAACCACTATTACCTGTCGTAATCGAGATTAAAACAGTTAGACCAACTTCTTTTATTAGTTTTTTCATTACATGATTCATTTCCATGTGAGCTAACTCGTGGCTAATAACTCCGCTCAACTCAGCTTCATTTTCAGATGCTGAAATAAGTCCGCTATATAATATAAGATGTTTATTTGGAAGAGCAAATGCATTGATTTCATCGCTCTCGATGATATGTAGCTTAACCTGACTTTGGTCAATACCATTTGAAACGCAGATTTTGGATAAAATACTGTCTAATGGAAGTGTTACTTCTTTATGTTGAATTTCTTTTCCTGATTTAATAAAAAAATCCTCAAAAAGATCTCCTAATTTCTCTTCCATTGTTTTGCTTACTTGTTCAATATAAAAAATGGCTATCCAATCAACTTTGCTCAGGGCAAACCATGTAACCAAGAATAATGCAATGATGAGTGAAGCTTGAAAAAATATTTTCTTCATATTAAGGCTTACAAATAAAGTGTGTTAAACTACCATAAAACCACCATTCTACATGAATTCCTTTTCGTGTTTTTATTGCTGTGTATATTGTCGCAATAGATTCAAGTATGTTGAAAATCAATATAGCGATGATGTAAGAAAAAAAATTATTACTGACTGATTCTGGCCCAAAAATTATTGACATAGTCCACCAGAAGCCATAGCTATTAATTGGTAGAAAAGAAAATTGAGATAATAATGCCTGCATACAATGCCAACGAACAAAAAAGGTTCCTTTTCTATTACTTAAATAGAAAATTAATGTTGCAATTAGGTTAATAATGGGAAGTGGTAAACCAGCAATTATAGCAATAAGGGACATCAAATAACTGTTAGATGCTTTTTCGGCCTCATGTTCGGCTGGTTCGTAATTAAACCGTTTTACTGAAATCATAATCCTTTATAAATATTCCAAATCCAATTTAACAAAATGAGAAAAATCGCAGAGATTGCTATTTTTTTTTGTCTAATAATCCCTTCACTTTTTCTGTAAAAATTAAACAACGTATCCTTTTGAAAGAGGGTATCATAGAAAATCCAAATTGGACATATAATCATTATAATAGCGAGCATTATACCAATTGGATTACAAAACAATGATTCTAAATAGTTACCTTTTAAAAGGGATATAATTGCCCTTGTAGAACCACAGGAAGGGCAGGGAACATTTGTTGTGTGTTTCATTATGCAAACACCAAATTCTTTGTTACTATCGTAAGCAGTAGTCGTGTAGTTGACAAAGAACCAAATATACCCTGCCGCACAAAGTACAGCCAAAATGACGTAAAACTTTTTCCTGCTGTATGGCATTAGGATAAAATTTGTTGGAGTTTTGCCATATTTTTTTCTCTAGTCGCTCCCATAATAATAAACCAATCAATAATTGTCCATATTCCAAGTCCACCACATGTTAGTAGCTTACCAACCCCAAGTCCTGTGTCACCAATTACAAATCTGTCAATACCTAGGCTACCACCTAGTATAGAAATAATTAAACTAGTTGTAGGGTCTTTAAATTGTAAGGTTTGTAATAGTGGCCACTTTGAGTCGTCAAGATTGAGTAAACGATCTCTGATTAGAGCTACCTGATGGCTTTCAAAGGACTTGCCATTTGACATGATGAACATGTCGACTTTTTGTGTATCCATATTCTTTTCCTTTTATTTTCCCTACTCGTTTGGCTTTTCGGTTACGCCCCGTTTTTTAGGGTGGTCGCTGGTCTCCACTTGTTTAATAATTTCATTTTCTTGTTTGTATGATATTTAATTTCGTTACCTTGTAACTCCTATTTTCATTACGCAATGTTCCGTTGGTAGAGCGGGATAAACTATTTATTCTTTTCTATCATATTCATATTTATCGATATAAATTCCTAGACAAAAAACCTGCGTTCAATATAAAACTTTTTCAATTAACTGTCAACAACAATTTTCAGTTTTGTTTAAATCGCCGCTATTATATATATTTTGACTGGATAAATAATGAATCCACCTGCGTGCAAAAAACAGCACTTCGGTGGACAGGTATCGAATCCGCCTGCTACGCTAGAAGCGGATTTGGCGGACAAGTATCAAATAAGGAAATGAGAATATGATAAACTTAAAAAATCAAGTCGCACTAATAACCGGCGGCTCACGCGGCATCGGCGCCGCTGCTGCATTAATGTTTGCTAAAGCAGGCGCTAATGTAGCTATCACCTATCTGCACGATAAAAAATCAGCCGATTCGGTAGTTGCAAAAATTAAAAAATCAGGAAGAAAAGCAATCGCCGTTAAAGGTAATGTTGCCGTATTTAACGAAGCGCAAGCTATGGTAGATATTGTTGAAAAGAAATTTGGCAGGGTTGATATCCTATTGAACAACGCCGGCGTTTGGACCGAAGGATCGGTTGAATACCTTGAGGAAGAAACCTGGGACGAAACTATAAATGTGAACCTCAAAGGTACATTCAATATGTGCAAAGCTGTTGTGCCTGTAATGAAAAATAATGGATACGGCAGGATAATAAATATAGCCAGCACCGCAGGACAACGGGGCGAGGCGCACCACTCGCATTATGCAGCATCGAAAGGTGGAGTAATTGCATTTACGAAATCGTTAGGTGCCGAATTGATACGCAGCGGTATCTGGGTGAATTGCGTTGCACCCGGCTGGGTTATAACGGATATGACCGCACCCGTATTCAAAGATAAGAATTATAGGGAAGTACTACGTTTTACAATTCCTCGCGGAAAAATTGCAACCCCTGACGAAATCGCAGGTCCAATTTTATTTCTTGCTTCCAACTTGGCTGATAATATCGTTGGCGAAATTCTAAATGTAAACGGCGGCAGCGTGCTTTGCGGATAGTTACACGTTATATCGTCCTCACATTGTCGGTTTCCTGGATTTTAGGTTACTTTTGGAAATTTCAAAATTTAGACTTCATCTGGGAACCATTCGGTTTCAAATTTTTTCCGTTCCTGTTTATTCCCGGAATTGTTGCTTTAATTTTCCTTCGTTTCATTTATCGGGATAAAATCCTCTCTCACTTCTTAATATTCGGTAATTGGAAATTCTGGCTTGCTGCTTTTCTATACCCGGTTCTTTTATGCGTTTTGATAATCGCAGCAGGATATTTATTCGATATAATCAAATTTCAAAATCCAAAAAATCTCGAAACAGTCATATTAGGTTTGCTTTTCGATTTACCGTTATTGTTCGTGTGGTTCGTTCCATCATTGATATTGGCTGAATTCGGATGGCGTTCTTATTTATCTGTAAAAACGTCTGAATTTGTATCTCCGATAAAGGCAATTTTCATTTCATCTCTAATTTGGGCATTTACTTTTCTCCCAATCGCTCTCTATTATTATGTAGAGTCGGCAAATTTTCAATTCGGCATTACACTAATTCTTTCTTACATTCTAATGGGTTTTACTTTTTGGTGGTTTTATTTAATGAGTAAATCGATTTGGGTTTCTGCTTTCCTTCATTTCAATTGGATTTTGTGGAATTCATTTTTATTCGGAAGTGTATTTAATGAATTCGAGCCTGTATTCATAGGGAAAAATTGGATCACAAATTTGAATGGTGTTTTTGGAATCATTTTTAATTTTCTCCTTCTAATTCCACTTCATTACATAAAATCTCATAAATCTACTAAAAAAGCTGAAAAATAATGTTTTCAAAATCCTTTAAAACAGCTTGTTTTCGATAGTTTTCAAAAATAATCCCTAAAATCTTTTAAAAATGAAAGATTTTACTTGCGTAATTCTTCAAAATTTATAATATTTACATCGAATATAAGGTTAGTCAAATCAATCTAAAACTATTATATAAGTGAAGACAGCTAAAACACAATATCTTCGAGGGAAACAAATCACTCAAAAACCGATACCGGGTGATGTTACAATTACAACCTTAGTAGATGAATATTTTCAGGCTTACAATGCTGCTCGTTTGCGTGAAGCTTGCCATTTACTTACTCAAAAGATGTTAAAAAAAGATGTTACTATCGGAATGAGTTTAACAGGTGCCCTGACTCCTGCCGGTTTGGGGGGAACTTGCATCGTCCCTTTAATGAAAGCAGGGTTTGTTGATTGGTTAGTTTCGACAGGGGCAAATTTATATCACGATGCACATTTTGCACTTGGCTTGAGTATGCACCGCGGCACACCGTTTATTGATGACCGGATTTTGAGGGAAGAGGGTGTTGTCCGTATTTATGATGTTTTGTTCGATTACAATGTTTTACTTTCGACAGATGAATTTTTCAGAGAGATTTTCAAATTTCCGGAATTCGACAAAGAAATGGGAACTTCCGAATTGCACTACTTGATTGGGAAGTTTGTTTTCGAACGGGAAAAAATTCTCGGAGTTAAAAATCACAGCATATTAGCCGCAGCTTATTTGTATGGCGTTCCGGTTTATACTCCTTCGCCCGGCGATAGTTCAATCGGAATGAACATTGCAGCTATTAAGTTGAAAGAAACTAATTTTAAGTTAGATGTTTTCCAAGATGTGAACGAAACAGCAGCGATAGTATTGAGTGCCAAACGGAGCGGCGGTAAAAGCGGTGTCTTTATTTTAGGCGGCGGTTCACCAAAAAACTTTATGCTTCAAACAGAACCACAGTTGCAAGAAGTTTTAAAGATTGACGAAAAAGGACACGATTATTTTTTACAGATAACCGATGCACGTCCCGATACAGGTGGTTTGTCGGGCGCAACTCCTTCGGAAGCTGTAAGCTGGGGAAAAGTTGATCCGAGCCAACTTCCCGACACGGTTGTAGTTTACAACGATTCGACAATTGCACTTCCGATAATTACATCGTACGTGCTTACAAAAGTAAAACCGCGACCTTTAAAGAAGCTGTATCAACGAAGAAAGAAATTAATGGATATCCTATATCAGGAGTACATTAAAAGTAAAAAGCGACACGAGAAGTAATTAATTCACTGTTTCAAATAATTAAATTAATTCATACTAAACAATAACAAACCATAAGGAGGTTTTAATGAGCCGATATAATGAACTACGAGACCTGGTTGCAAGTTTCGAAAAAGATTTTGTAAAATTCTACGACAAAGGAAACAAGTCTGCCGGAACACGCGTCCGAAAAGCTATGAACGAAATAAAACGGAAAGCACAGGAAATCCGTAAAGAAGTTCAAGAATTAAAGACTACCGATACACCAGGCGGCGATACGCCGACTATGTAAGTATTACATAGGTTCCAAATAAAGGGGGCTTGATATAACTCAAGCCTCCTTTTATTTTTTTATCAATCTTAAATCTATTTATGCTCATAATTACTTTGATACTCTTATCTCTCACTGCTTTTCAAACACATCTGGATTATAAAAAAATCCACCACGATGCTTACGTCTTCGATGGACATAACGACGCCGTTCACCGGTTGTTAGAGGGAGAAGATTTAGGATTGCAAACTACAAAAGGACACATAGATATACCGCGTTTAAAAACAGGCGGTGTCGATGCTTCGTTCTTCTCGGTGTGGGTTCCTCCGGCTAATAAATCGAAATCTTATTTCAATCAGGCGAACAGCCAAATCGAAGCTCTTCTAAATTTTGCTAAAAAATATCCCGCATCTATACGGGTTGCACTTACTGCCTCTGACCTTGAAAAGATACGTAAAGAAGGGAAAATAGCACTGCTAATAAGTATGGAAGGGGCTCATCCACTCGGCGATTCGATTCAGAATCTTGATTATTTTTATTCCAAAGGGGTTCGTTCGATAATGCCTACCTGGAACAACAGCACGAGTTGGGCAACTTCTGCCGAGGATGAAACTAACACTTCCAAAAAATTGAAGTTTAAGGGTTTAACTGAGCTTGGTAAAAGGTTTGTTCAACGGATGGACGAACTTGGAATTATAATCGATGTTTCGCACGCCGGCGAGAAAACTTTTTGGGATATAATTGAAACTTCAAAAAATCCAATCATCGCTTCTCATTCATCAGTCTGGAATATTTTTCAGCATTGGCGAAATCTGAAGGACGACCAAATTAAAGCAATTGCCAAAACAGGCGGGTTGGTGGCTGTAAACTTTGCTCCGTATTTTTTGGATAAAACATTCAGTAAAAAAGTAGAGGCAATGCGGAAGCGGCACGATGTAAAAATAAAAGCTTTAAAAAAATCGTGGAAAGGTTCTGCATTATCACGCGAAGAAATGATTGGCAGAATGTTGAAAGAAGAATATGCCAAGATATTACCAACCATAAGCGATTTGGTTGACCATTTAGATTACATCGTAAAACTTGTAGGGGTTGATTATGTCGGGCTTGGCTCAGATTTCGATGGCATCGGAGTTACGCCGAAAGGATTAGACGATGTATCGTATTATCCAGAGATCACGAAAGAATTATTGAAGCGCGGGTATTCGGAAAATGATATTCGAAAAATTTTAGGTGGAAATTTTTTAAGAGTAATTGAAAAGGTATTAAAATAAAAAACCCTACCTGCTGATTGAGGTAGGGTTTTCGATTACATAGATGTTTCTTCCATCCGGGTTCTGTAAGCTTTGCGAACTGCTTTTATTCTTGCCATTCGTTTCTTGACAGAAGGTTTCGTAAAGAAAGTCCTTTTCTTAAATTCTTTCAGTACGCCTGATCGTTCATATTTTTTCTTAAATCTTCTAAGAGCTTTGTCGATATTCTCGTGATCTTGAATATTGATGCCGATCAATCAATTCACCTCCTCTCGATGTGGGATATTTGTTTCTGAAATTTCATTTTCGAATACGTTTTCTAATTTATAGTTTTCTATTAATCTGCGCTCGCCGATATTCTCAAACTTAACAATGATTGCATGGCTTCCGTCAGATGTTGTTTCTTTCTTAATTACTTTTCCGAAGTCATTTAGTGCGTCGTGAAAAATTCTTTCACCAAGTGTGTAAGTAATTTCCGGGTTGTAATTTTTTTGTGTTTTTTCTCCGTTTACTGTGCTATCAGTTCCACTCTCGATAATCGGACTCAATAATGATAAGTGATGGCATCGAGGGCAGCGGTACCAGATCTTATCTGTAACACCTGCCATTTCACCAACCATTACCATTTTTGTAGTTAGACTGCAATGAATACATTGTCGCAACGATATTTTACTTTTACCCATAACTTACCTTTAATAATTAAATTGAAAATTAAACTATTGAAATGAGTAAATCTGAGAAATTAGGAGTGAAATTACTCGATTCAATATAACGAATTATTCCTTATTCTCCAACCTTTTTAAAAAAAATTAGAAATTCTTGTTTTTTATGCCTATAAGTAGTATATTTTGCCTGTAAAATAAATATTTAAAGGGCCCTTAGCTCAGTTGGTTAGAGCAGCAGACTCATAATCTGCGGGTCGTAGGTTCAAGTCCTACAGGGCCCACACAGCATGAAACTTTTAATAAGGGTAATTTTAATAATGCCAGCCGAAGGCTGATGTGCCTTAGGCACAAATAATGAACACCGAATCCGCCAATGGCCGTCGAATGGCGAAGTGGAAAATTACTTCTCGATTCATAATTCAGGGTAAGTATCATTCCTCCCGTGATGCTTTAAATGAAGCCTGTCTGTACGTCCCTTCCCAAAATATCGTGCAGACAGAGCTTCGGCCCGATTATTTTGTGGGTTTTCCGTTCACAAAGTATTCAAGGTCAATAGGGTAAAGGCTGTGCGAAAACATTGAAACTCAACCCCCGACAAGTTTCAAACTGATTCACCCTTCTTTAATACGAGAAGGGGATTTTTGTTTAAACTCAGATAGGGGATGAGTTCGACCAAATAATATGTTTTTTCACAAGCTCTTTTACCTTTGGGACGAATCCCACAGGGTTTCCACTAAAAGCCACGAATGTCAGGTAGATGGTTGTAGTTTTTTTATTTCTTCTGGGCACAATTTTGTATACATTATTTTTGTGGCGGTTAATTATGGTTGGATGGTAATAACCTCGGCAATAAAAGTCAACCCCCCTTGTGAATAAAAAGCCGATGTAATACAAACTTAATCGTTCCTGAGTGAATCCTTTCAGTTTTCTCCAATATTTTTTTCTTGAATTGTGCTAAAATTTTTGGTAAATTGTTTTGGTAGCTGATTAAACGACTAACTATAAGAAAGGAGTATGATATGGAATTTATTCAAAGGCATCTGATATTAGTATTTGGCATAGTATTAATCTCACCAATATTATGTTATACCCAAGATGATTTTTGTATACCTTATGTGGAAAGTATCAACACGGTGATTGATTTTTCAAAAAGTGCAGTTTTAATACAAACCCCTTTGAAGGAAGGCACTGGTATCTTTATTAATATTCCTTTTAATGATATTCCCGAAAAAGGAAATGTTATAGTAATCACGGCAAAACACGTTCTCGGTTCTAAATTTGACACTCTTGATAATCCCTTAGAATATTTTGATACAGTTGTTGTTTCTATGAAAACACAAAAAGGTCAAATAGATGCCAGAAAATACGTGTTAGCGGACTTAGTTCAAAATTATGATTTGGCTTTTTTGGCTCCGATTGATAAAAAACGCTCTTATGATGAATACGAAACATTCACCCATAATATTGATTCGGGTATCGCCGTGCTTTCAGAAATTAAAAGAGCACAAACTGTTTTTGTGGCGGGTTATCCATTTGGCGTTGGCTCAGAAAGTATAACTCCCGTGATACAGAGCGGAATCATTTCTTATATTGACACTACAAATTTATTTGCTCTGATTGACATTCCGATAAATTATGGTAATAGCGGTGGGCCAGCTTATGTAATTTTAAATTCTGGTGAAAAAAAACTTTTAGGATTGATTCTCGGATTTAGAAAAAATTCAGCAGATAAGGTATTGAATATAATTGGTGACAGATTAAAATTGAAAGATGCCAATAGTTCTTTAGGCGTCGTTTTATTATTAAAACCCTTTCTTGATGAATTTAGTAGCTGGTTTAAGAAGATAAGAGATACAGATAGAAAATAAGTTGCCCCACTTTACTAACATCAAAGCCCTATCAAATAATTTCGCTGGGGCTTTTTTGTTTCAGATTTACACACCCCTCTGTCCCCTCTCGAGAATTGTCCTGAGCGAAGTCGAAGGAGGGGGAAGAGAATGGCTGTGTAAAAATTATTATTTTATTCGAACTCAACCCCCGCCTGCGGGCAGTAACGCCCTTCGGCGTGCAGGCCCGACCCCTTCTCTTACCAAGAGAAGGTCGACGACTCGACTCGTCGAGGGATTTTTGTTTAAACTCAGATAGGGGTTGAGTTCCTTTTTTTTGCTTATCACACAATCTCCATCCAATTGAAAACTCTGTCTGCAACCCGCAACTTCAAACCTCTCACATTGACATTTTATTGAATGTGTGCTATATTAAAACCACTATTTTATATGCGAAATATTTTTGAAAACTATATTAAGTCCATCTCCTCTAAATTCGCGCACGAGGAAACGAGCGAGATGGGTTACCGCACCGACTTTGAGATTTTATTAAAGGGAATTTTTGAGTCAATAAATGTCCGGCGTATTGACCACGATGCGAAAGCAAAACAAGGTAACAAGCCGGATTTTGTTGTGCTTAACAATGATGTGCCAATTCTGTATATTGAGGCAAAAGATATTGGCGTGTCTTTGGATAAAGTGGAGAAGTCCGAGCAGATGGCAAGATATTTCGGATATGCAAACTTGGTTCTCACGGATTATGTTGAATTCCGATTTTATAGAAATGGCCTGCCTTACAGTACTCCAATCAAACTAGCGGATTATGATATCAAGCATCGAAAGATTGTGGCTATCCCGGAACATTATGAACACGCCGCCAAAACTCTGCTTCACTTTACTCAATCGCATAAAGAGCCAATTCGTTCGGGCGAACACTTGTCGAAAATTATGGGAGGCAAGGCGCAAAGAATTCGGGATAACGTAAAGCAGTTTCTTTCAAATAAGTCGGAAAAAAACGTTGAGATAATACGCGTACATGATACGATTAAAAAACTTCTTGTCCACGACCTTACAGAAGAATCTTTCGCCGATATGTATGCGCAAACTTTGGTTTATGGACTCTTTGTCGCCCGCTATCACGATGCAACTCCTGAAAACTTCACACGACAGGAGGCACGCGACCTCGTGCCGGCTTCAAACCCTCTTCTCAGACATTTCTTTGACCACATTGTTGGACCTAATTTCGATAAGCGGCTTGAATATATTGTAAATGAGTTGTGTTCGGTTTTTTCTCACGCCGATGTTCCGGAGTTGATGAAGCAATATTTCAAAGATGACTTGTGGGGTAAAACGCACGAAGGACCCGACCCCGTAATTCATTTTTATGAAGACTTTTTAAAAGAATATGACCCCGGACTCCGGAAAAAGATGGGCGCATTTTATACGCCCCTGCCTGTTGTGCGGTTCATTGTTCGTTCTGTTGATTACCTGCTTGAAAAAGATTTTGGTCTCGCTTCCGGTTTAGCCGACACATCAAAAACAGCAGCCGGCATTCACCGCGTTCAGATACTTGACCCGGCTGTCGGGACAGGGACATTCATCAGCGCTGCTATTCGTATCATCTACGAACGCTTACTTAAGGATGGACAGAAGGGGCGCTGGACCACGTACGTGCATAACGATTTACTCCCGCGACTGCACGGTTTTGAGCTTATGATGGCGCCATATACAATAGCACATCTGAAGCTGAGTATGGCGTTTAAAGAAACGGGGTTTAAATATTTTAACCGCCGGTTGGGAATTTACCTTACAAATTCTCTCGAAGAAGGCGCTACCAAAGCAGACTTGTTTACTGGTTTTGGTTTTGCTGAAAGTATTGCAGATGAATCCAAAGAAGCGGCAGCCATTAAAAGCAAAACACCGATTATGGTTGTAATCGGAAATCCGCCATACAGCGTTAGTTCTTCAAATAAAGGTGAATGGATACTGAATCTAATAAAGGATTACAAGAAAAACCTCAATGAACGGAAGATTAATCTCGATGACGACTACATAAAATTCATCCGCTTCGCCGAACATTTCATAGAAAAAAACAAAAGCGGCATCGTAGCGATGATTACAAACAATTCATTCATTGATGGAATCACGCATCGCCAGATGAGGAAACATTTACTTGAAACATTTGACGATATTTACATTCTTGACCTCCACGGCAATTCAAAGAAAAAAGAAAAAGCTCCTGACCTGCCTGCGCCGCGTTCAGGGTTATTTTGGGTTTATGTTCTGAAATGTAAGGATGAAAGTTTTTATATTGGGCAGACAGATAATATAAAGCGTAGATTTGATGAGCATTTAAAAGGCGAAGTTTCGTGGACAAAATCACGGCTACCGATTGAAATAATACACTTAGAAGAACTTAGTAGCA
>JAUXOG010000052.1 GCA_030682385.1 Bacteroidota bacterium | reverse complement strand
AAGCAGCGGGTCTTCTAACATAAAATATTCATAATTGGCATCCGACGCTACCGTTATTTTTACTAACAATTCGTCTCCCGATTTTATGAATTTTCCTAACGGCGTTTTCTTGTAAATATATTCGTTCCCATCATATTCGCGTACCAACTTGAAGTAGTCCCGTTGAACGGCAAAACCGGATTTAGCCGCCTCGATATTTTCTTCCCTTGAATAATAAGTAACTTTGGCAGTAGTGTACAATCTTCCGAATCCGCTTTTCTCAATCCGTATGGTATTAATTCCGTTCTTCAAATTCTCGCTCGTAATTTCAATCCCGATTTCTTTATCAAAAATATCTGCCTTCGAAATATGTCGGGTTAAAACTTTTTTATCGTTTACCGTAATTGTCGTTAAGTAGTCCGGCTCAAGCTCTTTGCTCATTTTTAAGTAATCCACCAACGCGAAAATAACCATCGCACTTTGCTTTGTTGACATCCACGAATTTTCCTGCTTCTGCTTTATCAAAAACTGAACTGCTTTTTGAACCAACTCACTACTGCCGCCCGCAGCGAGCAAAGCTTTTAATGCAAATGCTGTCGTCTCAACATTATCATCCTGCCAATTATAGCTACACGATTTACCCGACCAGAACACTGCTGTTCCTGTTTGTGTTGCATCATTTTCAATTGTCTGCACAAGCGAAGCTGTTTTAGTTTTATCTCCCGAATAGTTATAAGATAGCGCCGCGAGTGAGCGGGTATAATTGTTTGCTTTTTGGAAATCGAACCGGGCAAGGCGATTTTCGATTATTGATTTATTAATGTTAATACCATTCGCTCCGGCAAATGCAAGAACATAAATTGCGTAAGCTTCGGTTGTCGGGTCTAATTTGTCGGAACTTGAAAGCAGATTTTCAATTCGCCCGATTCCGTTGTTCAATCGCTCGCTGCTAATCGAATAGCCCGCGGTTTTTGCAAGTGTAAGCCCGTAAACGACATACGACGACATAAAAGCATCGGTGTTGTCGTTCTCCCACCAGCCCCAACCGCCATCTTGATGCTGCAAAGCATAAAGGCGTTTCAAACCGGTTTCTACCATTTTAGGCAGCTCTGCTTTTTTGGATGCCGCAATCGGTGCATTCAAATCGTGAAGCACATTAGCAACGACTATCGTTGGTAAAAACCTGCTCATCGTTTGCTCCACGCATCCGTAAGGATAGCCGACTAAATCGTCAAGGGCAGTTAAAATCGTTGAAGCAATTGATGGCGATAAGTTTATGCTTAACTTCGCCGTAGTCATTTCGGCTTCGTTTGGTATTGTTATGACGACAGATTTTTGTTCCTTCTCTTTTTGCAAATCAACGATTTGTGATTGTGCAATTTGGATTCCGTGGGGTAAGATGGGAATCGAAATTTGCATTGCATCCGATTCTTCATCCGTTAGAGTTTTGGCAGTAAGTTTTACAGTCCCGCTTTTTACGGCAGCTAATTTCCAATCCACGCGAACCTCTCCATTTTTTGGAACGAGGATAGTTTTTTCTTTTCCAATTAGCTGTGGAGCATCGGATGTTAGGTTTACTTTTACAAGTTTATCCTCGGATAAATAATTATGAACGATTACAGCTATAGCAGTTGTGTCCCGTTGAGTCAGGAAACGGGGTGTTTCAACTCTGACCAACAAGTTTTTTCTAACAGTTACTTTTTCGGAAAAAGAACCGACTTTCGTATCATTCGTAACTGCACGAACAGTTGCACGCCACGTAGTCAAATTATCGGGATACTTTACGTTTACTTTTGCAATTCCGTTTTCATCTGTAAAAATAACTGGCGACCAGAACATTGCATCCCGAAAATCTTTACGTAAAACAGCTTCAACAAATTTTATTTTTTTATGTTTCTCAGATGGTTCATTATAATCCATCCCTTTTTGCATGGTTCGCGTACCCATTGATTCTGCCGTCGTCATCAAGTCGGGTTGCGAATAACCATAGAAATTAAAGTAGAGCGAAGTATGAGTTTGCACCAAATTATTCCGGTTCGTATAAAAGAAATCTTTGATGTCCTGAACTTTTTCAGATGCTATTGCATAAATACTTTCGTCAACTATCCCGAGTGAAAGCTCTGCGTTTTGTACCGCCTTACCTTTTTGATCACGGACTTTGATAGTAACAACCCCACTCTCGGCCGGTTTATAAAGTTTCTTATCGTTTACTATTTCGATATTCAAAAACTTATCTTGCGGAACGACAGAAATCATTTTGGTTTGTTGATATAAATTATCGTTTGCAATTGCATTTACACCTAAATGAAAATCAGGTGTGTGAGTATTTTTAAGAGGTATTTCAATTACTTTTGCACTGCCGTTAATATGTTCGACCCGGTAATCGATCAATCGTTCGCCTTCCGCAGTGATCAGGACGCTGATATCGGGGATCGGCATCACGACGAAAACACGCATCGTCTCGCCCGGTAAATAACTCTGCTTATCGGGTATTATTTGAATTCCTGTGTTTACGTCGCCCCACCAAGTCATATTTTTTTCGGCACAATAGATTTGAATGCTCTCGGTAATTTTGTTACCAATTTTATCTACGGCGGAAACGGAAATGGAGAAGTAACCGGTTTGTTTCAAATCAAAAGTTGTTTCTCCGATGCCTATTTTTCCAGTTTTGCCTTTCATTGTTAAAACGAGTTCGTTGTTCCGTTTGTAATCATAGGTTGTCCTGCCGTTTTGAATCCGCGGTAATCTGTCCCACCAATCGCGTGATACAGTCAATTCGTAATTGGTTTCTATTCCAACGCCTTCAAAATCTGATATATTTATATTAATTTTGGCTTGGTCGTTCAGTTTGTAAACATATTTGTCGGCTTGAACTGCGAGTGTAAATAACGCACGTGTAACCTTGATTTGCGAAGTGCCTGATATCGTACGACGGCTTTGGTCAGTAACTTTCGCTTCAATTTCGTAAGTGTAGTCGGTATTAATTTCTTCATTAATTCGATGTGTGAATTTTAATTTTCCATCTTTATCTAATTTGCCCGATCCAACATATATAATTTGTTCATTGTATGGAATGCGTTTGTAAAAAATATCGGTTGCGTATTCGGTGTACCAGTGTTTGGCAAAACTACTTCGTGAAATCTGATACTCGACATCGGCATTAATAACAGGGCTGCCAAAATAATATTTTGCATCTATTGTAGCCGTGATTGTTTCACCTTTTGAATACTGTTTTTTATCGGATGTAACTGTAACTTCGAATTCCGGCTTTTTATACTCCTGAACTTCGAATATCGCAGTAGTCGAAGCTCCTTCAATGTCCGTTTGGATGTTGTAAACTCCAAGCGGCGGTTCATCGGCAAGTAAAAGTTTACCGTTATAAGTTCCGTTTTGATTTGTGTAGAGGGAATCGTGCAAAATTTCGCCGCCGCGTGAATCTCGAATGGTTACTTTCACTAATTTGTTCGGAACATTTTGCAGGTTTCCTTTTTCATCTTTCTTTCTTACAATTCCTTTAAAAAATACTTCCTGACTCGGACGATAAACCGGACGGTCAGTATAAGTATAAATTAAAAACGGTTGTTCTAATCCCCACACATAATAATATGGATCAGCAATAATGAAATTATTTTCCTTTTCTCCCATTACAATAATATTCCTACTTGTTGGATGAACCGGTCGCCGCATACGTTGATTGGGGATTAGCTGTTGGTCGCCGACTTTAATTGGTGGAAGCGTAGTATAAAATAAACCATCCTTTGTTGAATTACCTTCGGCGAGCTTTTCTTTGAGTTGGTAAACAAAAATTTTTGCATTTGAAATTGGGTTACCGCTTTTGCGATCGACGATGTAAGTTAGTAACTGCGATTTGCTTTGTTTTGTCAAGAGGGCGTAGGGGGAAACTAATACGATTGCATGTGCGAATTTTTTCCGGTAACGGGCTTCAACAAAATAGACGCCGGGTTTTTTTATCCCGAGTGAAATTTCTTTAGAGAACCAACGTTCTGGTGTTGGCGTGATGAATTCGTCCCACGTATTAAGCACGGGAAAACCAGCTAAAATATTTGCCCATTCCTTCTGAGTTTCTTCGGTTTGTAATAGAACCGGTGCCCTGGCACTATAACGCGTTGCGAAAAATTCGGCAGGATTTGTTATTTGATAAATTTTAAAATTAACATCGCCAGCGATATTCGATCCTTGAAACAAGATGGATGGAGTTTCATCGGTATTAAAAATTTTCTGTGATGCTAATGTGAAATATGGTTCCTGCACCTGCCGTTGCGATCCGTTAAAGACGAATAAGAATGCGGCGGCAGCAATCCAAATAGATATATTTTTCATTTTCAACCCCTGTAATTAATTTTTAATATTATTGTTTCTGGATTTTCTACAAACAAGGGGTGGCTTTTGTTCCAGAGATTCACTGATGTTCGGAAATTTACTTCCTTTTCCAGCTCACGCCGTCTTTTTTATCTTCGACAGTTATTCCGATTTTACTCAAACCGTCCCTTATTTTATCTGAAAGCTGCCAGAGTTTCTGCGACCGGATTTCAGCACGCAGTTCAAGAATCAGGTTCACTAAATCGCTCTCAATTGAATCTTTTGCTTCAGTCTGGAAAGTTTCTGGAATTATTCCCAGAATAATTCCACCAAGTTCTTTGAATAACTGATGAGCTTTTTGCAGGTCGGCTGCTGTCATTTTTCCTTCAGCGAGGTTGGCATTTATCTCACGGCTGAAATCGAATAATACAGCAATTGCCTGTGGCGTGTTGAAGTCGTCATCCATTGCCTCCAAAAATTTTCCTTTGAAACCATCGAAGTCAATGTTAGTTTCTTCCCCTTTTGCTTTAGGGAATTCCTCTTTGATATTTCGAACTGTGTTGTAAAGTTTCTCAAGTCCCTTCTCAGCTCCTTGCAGAGCTTCGTCGCTGAAATCGAGTGTGCTTCGGTAATGACTTTGAAGTATAAAAAATCTTACCACAAGCGGATTATATTTTTTGAAAGCATCCTTCAGGTTTATTACATTGCCGAGCGATTTTCCCATCTTCTGTCCATTCACAGTTACCATATTGTTGTGAATCCAATATCGCACGAAAGGTTTTCCGGTTGCTGCCTCACTTTGAGCAATCTCGCATTCGTGATGAGGGAATTGGTTTTCCAAACCGCCGCCGTGGATATCAAACGGCTGCCCCAAATATTTTGTTGACATAGCCGAGCATTCGAGATGCCAGCCCGGATAACCTTTGCCCCACGGGCTTTCCCACTGCATAATGTGTCCGGGTTCAGCTTTTTTCCATAATGCAAAATCAGCAGGATGATGTTTTTCGGGACTCACATCAACTCGTGCACCTGCAATTAATTCTTCAACCGATCTGCCGGAAAGTTTTCCGTATTCCGAAAACTTTGACACATCAAAATATACCGAGCCATTTACTTCGTATGCAAATCCTTTTGTCAGCAACTCTTTTACAATCTCGATTTGCTCAATTATATGTCCGCTTGCAGTCGGACTAATATCAGGTCGCTGAACTTCGAGTGCATCCATATCTTCAAAATAACTCTGCGTGTATTTCTGAACTATTTCCATCGGATGAACTTTGTCGATTCGCGACTGCTTCTGTATTTTATCTTCACCCTCGTCCGCATCGTCGGTTAAATGACCCACATCCGTTATGTTCTGGACGTATAAAACTTTGTAGCCGATGTAGCGCAAGTAACGCACAATTACATCGAACGAGACATAACTTTTTGCGTGGCCAATATGCGAATGTCCGTAAACAGTTGGTCCGCAAACATAAATGCCGACTCTACCTTCATTTATCGGTTTGAATTCTTCTTTATGACGAGAAAGTGTGTTGTGGATTTTTATGGGCATAAATTTTTGTGATTAATTTTAATTATCATCGAGCAATGCTTCGAAGATTATGAGTAAACGCTTATAGATCAGGTGACGAATTATCAAAAAGAAAGATTGTAAAAACGCAGCTAAAAACACTAAAATTATGAGGGACGGAACCCAATAAAATTCCTGATTCATGAAATCGTCCCATGGTTTAACAATAAATGTTGATAAAATATAGCCGGAAATTATAAGCCCAGTCCATGCACCAAGGTAGCTGGTTCTTGAATTGATTTGCTTAATTTTTTGTAACTCTTTAATTAAAATAATTCTGTTTTCGGGTTTCATTTTTTCTCCGTTTTCTTTTTATTGTATTCGACACTAGTTACTGTATGAACACCTCCCCGCACTTTATAATCGGCGATCACTTGCATCCACTTTGGTTTGCACGATGCAACCATATCTTCGAGTATCCGGTTTACAGCATGCTCTTGATAAATGCCGACGTTTCGATACGACATTAAATAATATTTGAGTGAACGAAGCTCGATGCAAAGTTTATCCGGAATGTAATTGATTTTTATTACTGCAAAATCGGGTAAACCGGAGAACGGACACACTGCCGTGAATTCATCCGTGTCGATGTTAATTGTTAAATCTCTTCCCGGATATTCGTAAGGGAATGTATCAAGGACTTCCACATCTATCGTCTCAAGCGGTTGAGTATCGTAACGGCGGTCGAGAGGTTGAGGTTGTTCTGTTTGTTTTTTCTTCATAAAAGTTAAGTATTTATTTTTTTTGTGAATCTGTTTTTATATCAAATTGATATGCCATTCCTTTTAAAAGTGTAATACGTTTTAAAATGGGAGGATGAGTAGCGAGTAAATCTGCCAAAAATCCTTCCTTGAAATTTGCTTTCAGTCCTAACGGATCGACGATACAAAGATGAGCCGAACCGCGCTTAATAGATTGAGTTGGAGCAGAAGCGTTTTCAATTTTCTCCAACGCAGAAGCTAATGCTAACGGGTTTCGTGTAAATTCGCCGGCAGTTGCATCGGCGTAGTATTCACGCTGCCTCGACACAGCCATAGCTAATAAGCGACTTAAAATCGGAGCGAGGATAATCCCGATTATCCATACAATCATTAAAATCAGAGCAATCGGTCCGCCCGCGCCGCTTTTCGAGCTTTTCTTATTTCCCCGACTGATGCCGCCAAATCTCAAACCTCTGACTGCGAAATCGGATAACAAAGCAATCGCACCGATTAATGCCGCAATAATAGTCATCAACCGAATATCGAAATTCCGGATATGCGCCATCTCGTGAGCAATAACGCCTTGCAGTTCTTCACGATTTAATGTGTCGAGTAATCCTTGCGTAACAGCAATGTATGAGTTGTCCGGATTTTTTCCGGTGGCGAATGCATTCGGGTCAGCATCCGGGATCACAAATAATTTTGGCTGCGGCAATCCCGATGCAATCTTCATTTCATCTACAACATTTCGGAGAGTTTGATATTTAGGATCGTTTTCAGGAACGGGATACGCTCCCACAGAAGTTAATACGGCTTTGGCTCCACTCTGAAATCCGTACAACGAGAAGATAAAGCCAAACATAAAAGCTGCAATTGTTGCAAAGGGTAATCCGTGGCTATCGGAAAATATTCCAAGCGGATCATTCCCAAAGTAGAACAGGTCGAAACCATATCCTAAAAAAACAAAGAACAAAATGAAAATCAGCATAATAAAAATAGTGCGTCGTTTATTACTTGCCTGCTGTTCGTAAATATTTGGAAATAAATTTGTAGCCATTGGTTACTTCTTTAATGATAAATCGACTTGAGGCACTGCACGTTCTGTTTCTGAAGTAACTTCAAACAATTCAGCTTTTTTAAAATTAAAGATGTTCGCAATTATATTAGTCGGAAATACTTCCCGCGCAATATTAAATTTCATCGCAATATCATTGTAAAACTGCCGGGCAAAACTAACTTTGTTTTCTGTACTGGTTAATTCTTCCTGAAGCTGCATTACGTTTTCGTTCGCTTTCAGGTTTGGGTAGTTTTCGAACAAAGCAAAAAGCCGTGTTAAAACACCGGATAGCTCGCCTTCTTTGACTGCTGCATCCTTAACACCTTTAGCATTCACAGCGGCATTGCGGGCTTCGATAACTTTTGTCAGTGTTTCTTTCTCATACTCCATATAGCCTTTAACTGTGTTTACTAAATTTGGAATCAAATCGTGGCGGCGTTTTAGCTGCACGTCGATTTGCTTCCAGCCGTTCTCTACCTGATTTCGAAGAGTAACCAGCAAGTTGTATTTTGCAATCACCCAGCCGGCAACCACGACAACAAAAATAACTAAAATTAATAATTCCATTATTCTACTCCTTTGTAATTAAAATTTGTATGAAATTACTCAATAATTTAAATAATTGCAATTGCTTGACTTTAATTAATTACTCTACTATATTATTTGTGGATTTTATGTTTTGTGTTAAATTTTAACAATTAAAAATGATATCAACAACTAATTTCAATCAAAAACAGGAAGCGAGTACATTCCAAGCTATGCATTTCTTACGAAACGTTCCTATATTTTCTGATATTGAAGAAAATGAAATTTTGCAGATCGCTCGTGTTGGGGTCCGGAAAAAGTACAAACGTGGCAGCATGATACTGCTCGAAGATGAAATCGGAGCTGCACTTTTTGTAATCATCTCTGGAAAAGTGAAAGTAATACGAAGCGACGAGGATGGGAGAGAAGTTATTTTGTCAATTTTAGGTGAGAATGATTTTTTTGGCGAGATGGCTATTCTCGATGGATTATCCCGATCGGCGAGTGTGGTTGCAATAACAAAAGCGGAGTTGTTTATGATACATCGCCGCGATTTCTTGAACCTTCTCAACGAGTATCCTGCCGTTGCAATATCGTTACTGAAAGAATTAACAATGCGATTGCGAAAAGCCGATACACAAATTAAAAGTCTTTCGCTCAAAGATGCGGCGGGCCGTGTCGCAAACGTTATCTTGCAACTCGCCGACGATATCGGCAAAATACGAAAAGGCCGCGTTGAGATCGATCAACTTCCTCTGCAAATGGATTTAGCAAATATGGCGGGAACATCTCGCGAAACAATTTCGCGGATGGTGCATGTGTTCATTCGTAAAGGTCATATCGAGTTACAGGGTAACAAACTTATAATTAACGATTACGAAAAATTTAAGAGTTTATACTTGTAAAAATTTATTGAACGGGGGGAAAATGAACAATACGGTTATATCTCAAGCGAGCAGCGATTTACATTTGCATACATCACATTCCGACGGTAAATTTACAACTAAGCAATTGTTGGAAAAAGTAAATAAAATCGGTTTAAAATGTATTAGTATAGTTGACCATGACACAATAAACGGTATTGATGAAGCTATAAGTTCAGGCAAAAAAATGGATATTGAGGTGATCCCGGGTGTCGAGTTAAGTACAACACTCGGTGATATGGATGTTCATATTATAGGTTACTTTATAGATTATAAAAATGAAATTTTGCTTGAACACCTGATTATGTTCAGAGAAGAAAGATTGAAACGAGCAAAACGTATCATTGATAAATTACACAAACTGAAAATCCCATTAGATTTTGAATTAGTTTTGGCACGAGCACAACATGCAGCATTAGGACGTCCGCATATTGCAAATGCGATGGTCGAGAATGGTTTCGTTAGCAGTTATCAAGAGGCATTCAATCAGTATATCAGGAACGGCGGTCCTGCTTATGAAGCTAAATACAGTTTTTCGCCCCAGCAGGCTATTTCGCTTATTAACAAATGCGGCGGCGTGTCATTTATAGCACATCCCGGTTGTTATTTAAATGAGGATGCTATCTCTGAACTGATCAAAATGGAAATTGATGGCATTGAGACAGTTCATCCGGGTCATAATCCTCAAACCACCGAATCTCTAAAAAAGATTGCTAACACATATTTTCTATTAGAGAGCGGCGGGTCAGATTTCCACGGCGGCTTACGCGACGATGAAGATGCTTTGGGGAAATACACAATCCCTTACAAATTTGTAAGTGCAATGAAGCGAAGATTATTTTTATATTAGAAAAAAATTAAAGGTAATGAAACAATGCAAATATTAAGTGGTAATTTAACAGCAAAAGGACTCAAGGTTGCCTTGGTAGTCAGTAGATTTAACGATTTTATTACAAAAAGATTATTAGACGGCGCCATAGATTGTTTAGAGCGTCATGAAGCTGATAACGAAAACATATCGGTTATTTACTGTCCCGGCGCTTTTGAAATTCCGCAAACAACCCAACAGATTATAAACTCGGGTAAGTACGATGCAGTAGTTTGCCTTGGTTGTGTAATCCGTGGTGAAACACCCCACTTCGATTACATAGCCGCCGAGGTTACGAAAGGGGTGGCGCACATCGGGTTAAACTCCGAGATTCCTGTTACATTAGGAGTGCTTACCGCCGACAATTTAGAACAAGCAATCGAACGGGCAGGTACAAAAAGCGGAAATAAAGGTTGGGATGCCGCTTTAAGCGCAATTGAACTTGCCAATTTATTTAAATCGTTCAATAAAAAAAGAAAATAATTTATAGGCTATCAAAGAAGTGCAACTTTTCTTTCTCATATTTTTAACTTTGAGTTTTACAATTTCCGGCTTCGGGGGTATCGGCGATTGGAAAACCTATACATCCCATAAACAAATCCGTTCGATATTCAAACAAAACAATTTGATTTGGGCTGCAACAAGCGGAGGCGTATTCACTCACAATTTTACCGACAGCAGCTATAAAATATTTACTACTCTCGACGGATTAAAAAACACCGATATCACTTCTATAATCGCCGACAAATCTGGTTCGATATGGATTGGATCTTCAAACGGTTATATCCATAATTTCAATCCTCAAAAATCAAAGTGGGTTTATTACAACGACATTTACTTTACAAATGCCACTGAAAAGAGAATTAATAATTTTTCGATTTACGGCGACTCATTATTCATTTGTACACCGATTGGAGTTCATGTTTTATCAATTCCAAAGAGTGAGTTCGGCGATTCATACACAAAATTCGGCTTGGCGGATCAGATTACCGGCAAAGTTAATTCTTTACTGATACAAAATGATACTATTTGGGTTGCCACAAATGATGGTGTGGCATCGGCTTGGCGGCGTCATTCGAATTTAGCCGCACCACAATCGTGGTCTGTTTACAAAACTCCGCAAGGACTGCCTGCCAACCGGGCCAGTGCGGTTTTACTGCACGACGGGAAAATTTTTGCAACAACCTCGAACGGATTAAGCTATCTCGAAAATAATAGATGGCTCCCGGTAAACAATACAATAGGCAAAAATATTATAGCAGCTTTTTCCTCAGTTGACGGTTTATATTTTATCACACAAAACGAATTATATAAATTCAGTAACGAAGAAGTTACTCTAATCGAAAACCAATTCGCATCGCCACTCACTTCTTTAATCGTCAACGACACACAAATTTTTATCGGAACTACAAATAACGGGGTTCAACTTTTACAAAACAACTCACAAAAAAATATTACTCCTCCCGGACCGCCTACAAATAATTTAATTGGATTAGCAGTTGATGATCAAAACGATGTTTGGGCTGGAACGGGTTCAGGAAACGGACAAGGGTTCGTTCGATTTGATGGTAAAATTTGGCATCATTATCACAACGAAAAATATCCTGAATTACTAAGCCCCAATTACTACCGTGTCGATATCGGTTATAAGAACAGCAAATGGATAAGCGGCTGGGGACAAGGCGTGGCGCTTCTAAATAGTCAAAATGAAATTGTTAAAGTCTTTAATAGATGGAACGGTTTGCCAATAACAGCTGGAACAAAGGATACAAACTATGTTGTAGTTGCAGGAGTTGCCACAGACCCGGACGGAAATGCCTGGATTAATGTTCGAACCGGCAGAGGCGACACTCTGCTTGCTGTATATCGGAAAGATTCAACATTTTCGTATATAAAAACACCCTCTTCTTTGTCATCATTTATATCTACCGGAATTACAATCGACCAGAATCGAACGAAATGGTTATTTACTGGAAGTAACGGAGGCGGGTTGTTTTTTTACTGCGACTCGGGCGTAGTTCGTGGCACTCTTCCCAACTCGAATTGGGGTAAAATTACAAAAGCAAATGGTTTATCGAGCGAAAATATTTCGGTGGTTAGTGTAGATAACGACGGCGAAATTTGGGCTGGTACTACCGATGCCGGAATAAATATTATTTACGATGCACGAAATCCGCTTAATCGAATTGCTCCTTACAATCCACTGCGAGGTCAAAAAATAAACGACATACTCGTCGACCCAACTAACCAAAAATGGGTTGCAACTCCTCAAGGAGTTTTCGTCCTGAATCAAGACGGAACTTCAATTACTGCTCAATACACATTCGAATCGACCAACGGTAAACTGCTTGATAACAATGTGCAATCACTCGCGATGAACAGAAAAAATGGAACCGTTTACTTCGGAACTGAAAAAGGCATGTCGGCATTGCAGACTGCAGCAGCTACACCGGTTCAAACAATGGAACAGATTATTATTTCACCGAATCCCTTTGAAATTCCCTCATCATCTGTGGTTACCTTCGATGGGTTAGTTGCAAATTCTTCTATAAAAATTCTAACAATCGACGGAACACTATTAAGAGAATTAACAACACCGGGGGGAAGAGTTGGCATTTGGGATGGAAGAGATTCAAACGGCGAACTTGTTTCGACAGGAATATACATAGTGGTTGCATATAACGACGATGGTTCAGAGGTAGGACTAGGAAAAATTGTCGTAGTGAAAAAATAGTTTCACTATGGATATCAGCAATATTGTAACTGCAGTAATAATCAATTATCAAACTCCCGATTTAATCCGACATGCAATAGCCTCATTCCGGAAATTTTATCCTAATGTGCAGTTAATTCTTATCGACAACGGTTCACGCGACGAGTCGGTAAAAATTTTAACAGATATCCAAAGCACTCAATCTGCCACAACAAAATTAGTCCTGAACAAAACCAACATCCACCACGGACCTGCAATGCATCAGGCAATAAATTTATGCAGCAGCGATCTGGTTTTATTTCTTGACTCCGACTGTGAAGTGCTGGGTGGCGGTTTTATCGAAGCGATGATTGAGTTGATTGAACAGGATAAGCAACATTATGCAGTCGGGAAAACGGAATTCCTAAACGAGCGGGGTTTTCTCGTAAAGCCCAACCAAAAAAGCATTCGATACATCAGACCGATATGTATGCTCGTTCGTAAAACGTTGTATAATGCACTGCCCCCGTTTCAATTGCACGGCGCACCTTGTCTCGCCAATATGAAAGAAGCGGCAGAGCGGAATTTCGGCTTGATTGAATTCGATATTCACAAATTTATTTTCCATAAAGGAAGAGGCACCGCCTCGAAATTTGGATATGGCTTGGGAATACGCGGAAAAGTTAATTATTTGTTAAATAAATTAAATTTGTAGATTGTTTGCATCAAACTACTTTTTTTTGTAGATTTAACCCACTTATAATGCTGCCAGGTTAAAAAGCCTGGCTTTTTTTACTATTTGAGCTGTATTGATGTTTGATGATTTAACACTAAAATTAGAGTCGGTTTTTAAAAAACTCCGCGGCTACGGAAAAATTTCGGAAAGCAACATCGCCGATTCGATGCGTGAAGTCCGTCGTGTTTTGCTCGATTCCGATGTTAATTACAAAGTCGTTAAACAATTCGCCGAAGATGTTCAGAAGCGGGCTCTCGGTCAGGAAGTTATTGCAAGTATAAATCCCGGACAGCTAATAATAAAAATTATCCACAATGAGTTGGTAAAATTATTAGGTGAAACGCGGCAGGATATAAAATATTCGGTAATGCCGCCGACTGTCATAATGGTAGCCGGGCTTCAAGGGTCGGGTAAAACTACATTTTGCGCCAAGCTTGCAAATCACTTAAAAAGGAAAGGCAACTTTCCGATGCTTGCAGCAGCCGATATTTACCGCCCCGCTGCTATCGATCAGTTGCTGATGTTAGGAAAGCAAATTGATATTCCCGTTCATTACGACAGGAATAAAAATGCAGTTGAAATTGCTGTTGATTCAATTGACCATGCGCGTAAATCGGCACGCGATGTTGTTATCATTGATACAGCGGGCAGACTTCACATCGACGATGAGATGATGAAGGAAGTTGAAACTATCAAGTCGCGTGTGAATCCGAATGAGATTCTTTTTGTTGTCGATTCGATGACCGGACAGGATGCAGTGAACACGGCGAAAGCTTTTCACGATCGATTGAATTTCGATGGTGTTGTTCTTACAAAATTAGATGGCGATACGCGAGGTGGTGCGGCTCTTTCGATTCGCTCGGTTGTAAACAAACCGATTAAGTTTGTTGGAGTAGGCGAAAAATTAGATGCACTCGAACCGTTTCATCCCGACCGGATGGCGTCGCGCATCCTCGGTATGGGCGATATAGTTACGTTCGTAGAAAAAGCTCAACTTGAATACGACCAAGAGAAAGCACAGAAATTAGAAGAACGGTTACGCAAGTCGCAGTTTACGCTTGAAGATTTTTTAGAACAACTTCAGGAAGTAAAAAAAATGGGACCCATATCTCAGGTGTTGAGTATGATTCCGGGTATGAATAAACTTCCTGCGAATGCTGAGATAGATAATAAATCGCTCGTCCGGGTTGAAGCAATTATCCAGTCGATGTCTAAAACTGAGCGTTCAAATCCGAACGTTATCAACGGTACCCGAAGGCGCCGGATAGCTATTGGCAGCGGCACATCGGTGCAAGAAGTAAATAGAGTTATGAAACAATTTTTTGAAATGCAGAAGATGATGAAGATGTTTTCAAGGGGTAAAATGCCGAAACATTTTCGCGGTTTAAAACTGCCTACTGCATAATAATGCAAAATTTATTTTTTTTTTATATATTAACATAAAACTAATAGGAGTCTAAAGTTGGTCAAAATACGATTAGCCCGCATGGGAAAGAAAAAGCAGCCGATTTATAAAATTGTTGCTGCCGATTCGAGAGCACCCCGTGATGGACGTTTTCTTGAAGCAGTTGGGATATACGATCCCCGTTCAACTCCATCGAACGTACAAATAAAAGAAACTGTTTTGTTCAAGTGGTTGAAACGTGGTGCGCAGCCCACAGAAACTGTACACAGTTTAATAAAACGCGAAGGCTTGATGCTAAAGTGGCGATTAATGAAAAAAAATGCTGACGAAGCTACAATAGCTGATGAGATGGATAAATTCCAGATGGTCAAAACTGAGAAAGAACGTCGCAAAGCCGAAAGAAAACTTCGTGTTAAAGCTGCCCATAAAAAGAAAGCAGCCGGCGAAGTTGCCGCGAGCTCAACAGCTACTCCGTAAGCATTGATTCGTGTTCCGACTCGATGCAGGACGATGATAATCCAAAAGTTTAATAATTCACAACGCTCGCATTTTGCAAAGCGGAATCTTGAAATAAATGTTGCACTCATAATTGTTAAAAGGAGCTAATCATGAAGGAATTCATCGAATTCATCGCAAAAAATCTTGTCGACAAACCGGAAGAAGTTTCTATCACCGAAGAACTGAGAGAAAGCAAAACTGTTTTCAAACTAAAAGTAGGTGAAAGCGACATTGGTAAAGTTATCGGCAAACAAGGAAAAACTGCTCAAGCTATGCGCACTCTCTTAAGTGCCGTCAGCGCCAAAGAAGGTAAACGGGTAATTCTTGAAATAGTCGATTAATTATTTAACAGTTCATTTATCCGATAAATTTCAGATTTGTCGGATAAGATTTATTTTTTGAAACATATTTATTATCAAACAAATGACACTTTATGCATTAGGAAAAGTTGGAAAAACCTACGGTATTCGAGGCCAATTTAAATTCAAACCGTTCATCGAATATCGAAAACGTCTTCTAACTCTCCTGCAAGTTTATATAGGTCCCAGCGAAAAAGAAGCCGTTCCTTATGAAATGTCCGATATAAGGTTCAACCGGGACGGGGTTATTATACGACTTCGCGAAATTACCAAACGTGAGCAAGCCAAAACTTTAAACAATCAGGTTCTGTTCGTTGACGAAAAAGATGCAGTACATCCTCCCGAAGGACATTATTACATCCACGATATTGTTGGTTGCACTGTAACTTATGGACGGAAAAAAATAGGAAAAATAATTGACGTTCATCGGAAACGCGAAGGTTTTTCACAGGACATTTGGGTAGTAGAAGGCGAACCGGAAATTTGGATTCCCGTATTACCCGCATTTATAAAAAGCGTAGATGTAAAAAAGAAGAAAGTCGTTGTTCAGAACGCCGACCCGTTTTTACCTGAAAAATAATTTTCATCCATTGTAATGAGAATTGATATCGTCAGCGGGCTGCCTAAAATTCTTTCAAGCCCTTTAAATAACAGCATACTTAAACGGGCAAAGAAGAGTAAGAAAGTTCAGATTCTTACACACGACTTACGTAAGTTTGCACACGATAAACATAAGACTATCGACGATACACCTTACGGCGGTGGTGCGGGTATGATACTAAAACCCGAACCAATTTTCGAGTGCATCGAACGACTGACGAAGAAGCGAACTTATGACGAAATAATTTATTTAACCGCCGACGGAGAACAATTCAATCAGCTAATCGCGAATGAACTTTCTCTGAAGAAAAATATCATCCTGATCTGCGGACATTATAAAGGAATCGACGAGAGAGTTCGTGAATCGCTTGTAACCCGCGAAATATCGCTCGGCGATTACGTTTTAACAGGCGGCGAATTAGCAGCACTTGTGGTAGTTGATGCAGTTGTGCGGTTAATTCCCGGCATCATCAGCGACAGCGAATCGTTGTTAACCGATTCGTTTCAAGATGGACTTTTAGATGCACCTAATTATACAAGACCGCCGGAGTACCGGGGTTCAAAAGTACCGGAAGTTTTGCTTTCGGGCGATCACAAAAAAATAGCAGCATGGCGTAACCAGCAACGGTTAAAGCGCACGAAAGAACGCCGCCCTGATTTGTTAAAATAGTAAATATAAACTAAATACTGGATTTTGATATGGACAAAATAAAATTAGTAGAAGCTACTCAAATTAAAACCAATATCCCCCAATTCAAACCGGGCGATACTATTAACGTTCACGTTCGCGTTATCGAAGGCGAAAAAGAACGCATACAGCAATTCCAAGGAGTTGTATTGGCCCAACGTGGCAGCGGTATGGGCGCCACATTCACGGTACGTAAAGTCTCCGACGGTGTCGGTGTTGAGCGTATTTTCCCGATACACTCACCTCGAATTGCAAAAATCGAAATTATGAAAGAAGGCAGAGTCCGACGCGCAAAATTATACTACCTGCGTAAACTTGCCGCAAAACAAATCAGGCAAAAAACTTCTGCGTGAAAAATTTAGGTATCATCACCGACCTTTATGCGGCGCCTCTCTTTCAAAGTTTGAAAGAGAAACCCGAAACGGTGAACCTGATAACCGATTCTGAATTACAAATTTCAAAAATGCTGCGCGAGGAAGAACTCGTCGCAGCTTTTTTGTCTGCAATCACATTTGCTCGCGACCACGATATTTATTCAATCGTTCCCGACGTTTGCATAGCATCGGAAGGAAATAGTAACGTTATCTGTTTGTATTTTAAAGAGGGACTGAAAGAAATCAAAACAATTGCTACCGATTTGTTGAATGTTTCCGAAATGGTACTTGCAAAACTTGTTTTGATGGAGAAATATTCTGCTACACCTACTTTTATTCCCACGAAAGCAAACATCGACGAGATGCTTCTTAAAGCCGATGCCGCACTTATAGTTGGCGATTACAATCTCGAACTCCTCGACCATAAAAACAAACTCGACCTTGTTGATGAGTGGTCCGATTTAACTGAACTTCCATTCGTCCACGGACTTTGGATTAGTCAGAAAGAAAAGTTATCGCAAGATGATATCGGTATTTTAAAAGCTTCTGCTGATTACGGTTCAACACATCTCAGCGAAATTGCCTCACACTATCTCCAACGGAATATAGAAGAAGTTGTTGATTACCTTTATGCTTTTTCATACAAACTCGATGAGAAAGCAAAAAACGGATTAACCGAATTTATACGCATGGCATACTTTCACGAAATCATTGAAGACCTTCCCGACCTCGATTTCGATAGCGATACACCCATCGATTTATCTAAGAATTAGAAATTCACTTCCCAACTGTAAGAATATAGAGCGGCTCTTCTTCTTTTAGCTGTAGCAGCTTCTTAACTTTCTCATCATGAAAAGCCCCAATCGGGCAAGCACCCAAACCCAAACTCTGAACTTGAAGTAAAATATTTTGTGCCGTGTGACCAACCTCCATATTAACGTACCGCTCTGCTCTGCTGCCGTATTTTGATGAAGTTCGTTTTACAATTGCAGTTATGATTATATTTGCTGCGGCTGTTTCAATTTGCTGCTGACCAAGAGCTGCACTTGCTAAATCTTTTCGCTTATCACCCGAGATAATTTTTGCTAAAGAATGATTTTGCGGCTTGTACCTGTAAATTCCTGATTCAAGTCCGCTTACATTTCCGGCTACAATAAAAACTTCAAGGGGGTAAAGTGCGCCCGCTGATGGTGCTGTTCGAAAACCTTCCGGCGAAGTTACCCCCTGTCCCGCCCACAATAGCTGACCTAATTCAGATAATGAAATTGGTTTTTTAGAGAACGAACGAACCGTGCGACGTTTGTTAAGAGTTTCTTCAAGCGAAATTTCCCCGGTAGTTTGTGGTTTGGGGAGTGGAATAAATGCCTGATTATTCATCTTATTCTCCATTTTACTATCATATATTGCTGACCATAATAATAGTAGTACAAAAATATTTTGTAGCATAACAACCTCCAATTTAGTTGTAAAGCAATTTAAGAAATATTATACAAAGTTCAAAAATACAATTGATATTTCCTAAAATTTCCTTAAATTATACCACAAATGCTTAAACATCTTCAAATCCATAATTACGCGCTGATTGAAAAACTCGAAATCGATTTTGATCAAGGAATGAATATCATCACCGGCGAAACGGGCGCCGGGAAATCAATCATCATAGATGCGCTGAGTTTAATTTTAGGCGAACGTGCCGACACCGATGCGATACGCAAAGATACCGATAAGGCAATCGTTGAAGGAGCTTTTGATGTCTCTCAAAACAAAAATATAAAACCTCTCCTAAAAGAAAATGAAATAGATTTTTCGGACGAGGTTATACTCCGTCGCGAAGTTTCAATCAAAGGAACAAGCCGCTGCTTTGTGAACGACACTCCCGTTCCATTAAGTATTATGAAAAGCATCGGCGACTTGCTTGTGGATTTGCACGGTCAACACGAGCATCAATCATTACTTCGAACTGAAACTCACATCGAATTGTTGGATGATTTCGCCTCGCTTTCGTCTTTCGTTGAAGAATTTAAAGCAGCCCACAGCCAACTAACAAGCGAAGTAAGTAAACTCACCGAATTACAAAACCGGAAAAAACAAATCATTGAGAAAAAAGATTTATCTGAATTTCAATTAAGAGAAATCGATGCAGTAAATCCTACGCCAGATGAAGAGGCACATCTCGAATCTGAATTAAAAATTTTGGAGAACTCGGAAAAACTGAACGAAGAAACAAATCAATTATATAATATTTTGTATGACGGTGAAAATTCTATAATTGTTAAACTCAACCAGTCGCTCAAACATATCGAGCAGCTATTGCTCATCGATGAAACATTTGGAGTGCTAA
Organism: Bacteroidota bacterium; assembly: GCA_030682385.1. Classification (GTDB taxonomy): domain Bacteria; phylum Bacteroidota; class Ignavibacteria; order UBA10030; family BY39; genus JASEGV01. The sequence continues at coordinate 6,713 of JAUXOG010000052.1, read as the reverse complement.
AGAAAGAAGCTGAATCTGCCGAAGCGATTGTAAAAGAACTAACTGCTTCGGTGCGGGATTATATATCAAAGATCGAATTCAGTCCCGAAAAATTAGAACATCACCGCAACAGGTTAGGACAAATTTCACTTCTAAAGAAGAAATACGGCGGCTCAATTGAGACAATTATTGAATTTAAACAAAAACTTGAAGCCGAGTTACAGCTTGCCGAAAATTTCGATGCCGAAATAAACAAAGTAAAAGAAGCGATTGAAAACAAGAGAAAAATTGCGTCGGAGGTGGCAAAGAAACTTACAGCCAAACGGAACGAAGCTGCAAAAAAAGTAAATTCTGAAATTGTAAAAGTATTAGCTGAACTCGGTATAAACAACTCGAGATTCGAAACTCGAGTCGATAATCGCTTAGTGAAGCCGGGCAACTCCGAAAATGCACTCGTAAAAATCGGTAAAGATTTTTATGAAACAACTCCCAAAGGGATTGACTTTGTTGAGTTCTTCATATCGACAAATATTGGTGAAGATGTAAAGCCTCTTGTAAAAGTGGCATCAGGCGGCGAAATATCACGAATTATGCTATCACTCAAAACCATACTTGCAAAATCCGAAAAGCTGCCGCTTCTGATTTTCGATGAAATAGATATCGGCATCAGCGGACGTATCGCTCAAGCTGTTGGATTGAGTTTGAAAAATCTTTCGAAGCTTCATCAAATTATTGCAATCACACACCTTCCGCAAATTGCCGGTTTGGCTGATACTCATTATGTAGTAGAAAAAATAGAGGATGGAAAACGTTCAGCAACAAGACTGAGAAAATTAACACTTGAGGAACGTATCTACCAAGTTGCAAAACTGATGAGCGGAACCGTTGTAACAGAATCGACACTTAAATCGGCAAAAGAATTATTGAACATAAATTAAAAAACGTAAAACGTTCTAAAGGGACCCCAAAATGAAATATCTAAAATTATTTATTCTCTCACTCTTAATAATTTATTCTACAAATATCTTCGCACAATCACCGGTAACAAATATGATTTCACAAACAACAATATTAAACAACGATACGCTTACAGATAAATATGCCTGGCTCAAAGATAAAACGAACCCTGAAGTTATTAAACATCTCGAAGCCGAGAACGAATACACCGATGCGTTTATGCTGCCGACTGTGGCGTTTCAGGAAACAATTTACAACGAAATGCTAAGCAGAATAAAAGAAACCGACCTCGATGTTCCATACAGGATCAGCAATTACTACTACTACACCCGAACGGAAAAGGGAAAACAATATGCAATTTATTGCAGAAAAAAAGGTAATCTTGATGCTGCGGAAGAAATTCTGCTCGACCAAAATGAACTTGCGACTAAATATCAGTATCTTCGATTAGGTGCATTCAGCGTCAGTCCCGATCAAAACCTGTTAGCATTTTCGATTGATACAACAGGGGCTGAAGAATTTTCGTTATTTGTAAAAGACCTGATGACTAACGAATTTTTAGCCGATAGACTCGATAATGTAAACTCGGTTGTTTGGGCTTTGGATAACAAAACTATTTTCTATACAACTCACGATCATGCAAAACGTCCGCATCAACTTTACAGGCATACATTAGGAACAAATCAAAAAGAAGATGCTCTGATATATGAAGAGAAGGATGAACTATTCCGCATCTCTGCCTGGCGATCAAGAAGCAAAGAGTATATTTTTCTGAACACACAATCGAGCAACTCCGATGAAATTCGTTATTTACCTGCCGGTAAACCTTTTGGGGATTTCAAAATAATTTCGCCTCGCGAACAGGAACACGAATACACAATCGACCATCACGGCGATAATTTTTACATCGTAACGAACAAAGGGGCGAAAAATTTTAAGCTTGTTGTAGCGCCAGTTAGCGATCCGCAGCAGAAAAACTGGAAAGAAGTTCTCCCCCACAGAAAAAACGTTCACCTTACAAATATCGATTTTTTCAAGAACTATTTTGTCGCATACGAAACTGAACTCGGAATACAAAAAATGCGTATAACCGATTTACGCACAAACAAGCATTATTACATCGACTTTCCGGAACCCGTTTATTCAGCATTCCCGAGTACCAATGCCGAGTTTGATACGAATGTTTTCCGTTTCAGTTACCAGTCGTTTATTACGCCGAGTTCCATTTACGATTATAACTTTGAAACACGCGAACAAACATTGCTAAAACAAACTGAAGTGCTCGGCGGCTATGATCCTAAACTTTATAAGTCGGAACGGATTTATTCAAAAACAAAAGACGGAAAGTCGGTTCCGATATCGCTCGTTTACAAAAAAGAATTTAAGAAAAACGGTAAATCGCCTTTACATCTCAACGGTTATGGTTCGTATGGGTATTCGTCGCCGGTTACATTTTCTTCATCCCGGATTAGTTTACTGGATCGGGGTGTTGTTTATGCAATTGCTCACGTTCGCGGCGGCAGTGAGTTGGGAAGAGATTGGTACGACGACGGGAAGTTGTTAAAGAAGAAAAACACCTTCACCGATTTCATATCGGTTGCCGAACATCTTGTTAAAGAAAAGTACACATCCTCTGATCGACTGACAATCGAAGGCGGCAGCGCCGGCGGATTACTGATGGGTGCCGTAACTAATATGCGTCCCGATCTATTCAAAGCAGTCGTTGCTCAAGTTCCATTCGTTGATGTAATAAACACAATGCTCGATGAAACTCTTCCTCTGACTGTCGGTGAGTTTTTAGAGTGGGGCAATCCGAAAGAAAAACTTTATTACGATTATATGAAAACATACTGTCCCTACACAAATGTTAAATCTAAAAAATATCCGAATATAATTGTAAAAGTCGGCTTGAACGATCCGCGTGTTGGGCATTGGAAGTGAGTTTTCTCTCTAATTCCCGAACTAATCTCCCCGCTATAGTCTTTATTTTTCGTGCAGCTTTTCGCGCTAACTTTTGTTGCTTTTTACTCCGTTGAAATCTCAACTGATAGCTCAGCTTCTTTATCGTCCGTCTATAACTCTGGCGTAACTCGATATCCTCTGCTTCGGCTATCGTTATACTCTTTTGAATAATCTTTCTATACAATTTATTATCAGTCGGAAAAGTAATGCTCTTTTCTTGTACTGTCGTATCAACACAAACATCTTTCTCTTTTCCATCTTTACCGTTTAAACGTACGCTCTCTTTCATAATCAACTCCATACCTGCAGTCTCTATGCGATTGCGAAAGTGCACTAACTCACTCGGCTCACACGGTTGTCCGGTAACAAAACTTATCATACCACAAAAGTATTGATAGTAAGAATTTTCCTGCCATTGTTCTACCACGCTTTCATCGCTCAAGTTCCGAATGTGTTTTAGAAGAAGTAAACCGGTTAGCAAACGAATTGGTTTAGCTGGGCGTCCCTGATCAGGACTGTAGTGTTTACCAAACTCAGTTTCAAATATTTGCCAATCGATTTTATCAGCTAAAATGTATAACGGATGTCGATGATTTAGTTGTTCTTCAAATGTTAGACAGAAAGTCATTTGGGTTGGATTGGTTTTTTTTGATAACATAAATTCTGCAAGCTTTTTGAATATAAATTGATTTATCTCTGTAAATTATCTCACCTAATTTACCTCTTTATTGGGTATTTTCAAAAAGCTTTTCGGTTTTTAAGGGGCAACTAACTAACATCATTGAGTGTTGGGATATCTTCCGCACTTCCCCGAACATACCCTATCCTCGCATCAGTATAAATACTGACGCTAGACGAACAAAGTCCGCTGAAGCGGACTTAAAAATTTTAGAGACGATTTATTTCAACTTTAGACTCATTTATGAGCCTTTTTTCTAACAGCATAATCATTCATGGTTATGCGAAATTTGGTGCCTTCGTAGCAATAAGATTTCTGGTTTTTTTTTGCCACGAATCCGTCAGCCCCATGAGATAGTCTTAATCCTACAATAGTTCGATTAGTGCCATTATCTCACGGGGCTGACGGACAAAGACACAAAGGTTCAGTAATAAAAAACCCCATCCCGAAATACACAGGACAGGGTTAAGTTACACCGGATTTTATCCCGGTGCATCTTTATTGAGTTCGCTAACTTGTGTAACTTTGGAACTACTTCATCAACATAAGCTTACGCAGTTCCACATTTGAGCCGCTTTGTAATTTATAGAAGTACATTCCGCTCGTCAATTGTGACCCATCGAACGTAACTTGATGGGAACCTGCTGTTTGATAACCGCTAACTAATGTTGCTACCTCTTTACCAATGAGGTTGTAAACCTTCAAAGTTGTGTAATTATCAATTGCTAATTGATAATTGATAATTGTTGAAGGGTTAAACGGATTCGGATAATTCTGATGTACACGAAACTCGATTGGCGCTAATTCTCGAACAGACAATGTCGATACGTTAATACTAACCGGCTGACTGTAATTTGTCAATCCATCATTATCCACTTGTCGTAAGCGGTATTCATAAACTCCAGCTTCGGTTAATGTATTATCCACATACGAATAATATTGCGGTTCGAGTGTAGTTCCGGCACCGGGAACGAAGCTGTTTGGAATTTCAACAAATCCGCCATAGGCGGATTCGCTCTCTGCTCTCCGCTCAACGTAGAAGCCGTAGTTATTAACTTCGCTAATTGTTTCCCATTCTAACAAAACACCACTTCCGTTTGGATTTATTATTGCTGTGAATGAAGCAATCTGGATAGGGAGCGCACCGCTATTGCCAACACCAAAATCCGAAAATGAAGTAAAGCCACCTGCGTAAGTAGAATATGGATCGCTTCCACCTAAATAGATTGCACCACTACCAACCCACTGTGTACCAGTATATCGCCCGATTTCAATACCTGCCGTTCGGTCAAAAACACCTGCTTCATCGCCACTATTCCACTGGAATGTTAATGTTGCATTACTGCCGCCGGGTGTTTCTTCTGTAATAGTCCATTGACGATTTACAACCTTTGATGGATTAACAGGCGCATTATCAAATGTGGATTGAACACGTACTGAAAAATTATCGACTGTCCCATCATTTTTAATAGTTACAGGATTGTATGTAGTAGAAATACCAACCGGGAATAAAACATCAGTTGTGCCAACACTATTACGAATAAGAACGCCTGTGCCATCTGTAACAATATATTTTTCCAAAGATTGACCGGATATTTCAGCAGAAGCACCAAGTGTAAGATTGTTTGAACCTAATGTTATTTTACCGCTCGTAAGCGTGAGCGTGTCGTTGACGGTTTGACCCGTCGCCAATGTAACTCCCGCTGAATTGTTGACGGTCAAGTTGTTGAACGTAGAAACACCGCTCATCGTCTGGACGCTTGTGCCGTTCATATTGATTGTGCTTGTGCCTGCGGTAAAAGTTCCAGAATTGCTCCAGTTACCATGGACATTCAACGTGAAGGCGCCAGAAGTAAGGGTCGCTCCACTCGCAATCGTCAGGTTCCGACAGTTTGCAGTAGCATCTATAACTGGCCACCTAGTGCTGCCCGCTGGGATTGACACATCTACGGTTGACGTCGCAACTTTCCAATCGTCCCAGTTGTTAACGCCAGACCAGCTCGTGCTAACGTTGCCGTTCCAGAGACCTGGGGTGGCAAGTCCATAATAAATATTGTCAACACCATGGTTATCTGTGGCTAAACTCGCCGTGATCCAAACGCCTTGATAAGCGCACGCTGCGGAGCTATAAGTGATATCCGCCGCCGACGTACCACGAAGAGTCCCACCCGTAAAAAGTTGGAAGACACCGGCGCTAGTTCGTGTCACTTTTACGGTAACCGGAGAGGTGGTCACAGGACCATCATAAGTAATAAGAGTGGTGGCTGTGCCATTATCCAATCTCCTCAAAAGGAAATCACCATTAGGACCATCAAAATATACATAATAGCCATCCGCAGTAGAATTTCTTGGGTCAGCATGGTCGCTGGTCATCAGGAAGAAGTATCTCACATATGCACCAGATGTATACTCTAAATCCATATCAAATTGCCAGGCATTGCATACCAGGGTGAAGGGGGTAGATATGCTGGCGGCTGTGGCAGTATTCTTGAGCCATCCACCATCAACTGTCCAGGATCCACTTTGCACAGTCCACACTGGGTTGGCTGTATAGTTCCCATCAGCAAAATCATCGAGAAGTGTCATTTGCCCCACCGCCGTCGTGCCTAGTGCGACAATGAGCAACGTTGTTAGTAAAAATGTTTTTAAGTTTTTCATTTTTGTAACTCTTTTAAATTGTTTAAGTTTTAGTTAATTAAATTTTATTGTGAATATATAATAAATGTTCACGCACGATTCGGCTGCTGTTCCAGCACGCTGAGCCGGTTGTCTATGTCTTTTACGGCTTTTGCCAGCGTTTTGATATCTATTTCGGTTGACTCTTCTTTCTCGAGAATCTTCTCATAGTGGCGCAGTCCGATGGGTCTATCTTGCCGCGCCAACCACACCACCGCGCCAACCATCACACCATTGAGAGCGATGATGGCTGACAGCAAAATGTACAGCCAGCTGAACTTGTCACTAATGTCGGCGCGCAAATCGTCAATGCGTTTGTTATAATGCTTAAGTTGGAAAGTTACTTTTGAAGCAATAAATTATGTATAAATAACCCGCCTGCATCAGGCAGGCTTCAGGAGTAAAAATGAAAAACCCAAAAAGAAAGTTCACAGCAGAGTTTAAAGTGCAAGTTTTAAGA
>JAUXOG010000006.1 GCA_030682385.1 Bacteroidota bacterium | reverse complement strand
GTCTATTTGTCTTAAAATATTCTCCTCAAATTTAACAATAATTTTTCTTTCTTCATACAGTTTTGTATATTAATTTCAGTTTCGTTCTTTAATTATCACACAGTCTCTTAAGTCGTGGGTTAATACCCAAAAGGTGATATTTTTAACTGTTTCAACAGTTTCCGAATCTGCCGCATAATAATTTTTCAGATGTTTCCATTATTTTACAAGAGCCATTTTCTTTATTTGTGTAAAACTGCTTGTTTGTAAACGATAGAAATAAATTCCGGATGACAGTTTTGAGCCATCGAAGTTAACACGGTAGCTGCCGGCTTTCTGGATTTCGTTTTTCAGCGTTGCAACTTCCTGACCGATAAGATTATAAATTTTAAGCGTTACAAACTCTTCTCTCGGAATAGAGTACTCAATTACAGTTTTCGGGTTGAACGGATTTGGATAGTTGTTGGATAACTGGTATTGAGTTGGGAGCGGTCCATCGATTCTATCGTCAACATTCAATGGTAGGAATGTTCCAAAATCTGCATTTGTTCGAGGACATACTTTATAACGGTTAAAGCTATAGTAGATTATTCCTTTGAGATTTGCGAACCGATCACCTACTTTAATTATTGTCATATTAAAGATAGTATCACCTATAACATTAGAATAAGTATTTTTACCATCCCGTCGAACAATGATATCTCCAGAACCATCACTGACTGAATATTCGGTTACATCGGCAAATGTGGGCCATACATTTGTAACAGTAACAGTATCAAACTGGACTAACATTCCTTCATAAGGTTCTGCATTTAGATCACCATTGCCGGCACCAGGACCGAAAATTCCTGTGGTAAGCATAGTAGGATTAGGAATAGGATTATCGGGAGTAAATCGTTCTAATAAAGTAACATTCCCTATCCTTGTTACATCAAAATTCTCTTGAATGGTTCCAGTGATTGCGACACTGTCACCTTTTTTCAAACTTTTTAAGGTATCTAAAACACCGGTAAACCAAATTCCACTGGCTAGGTTGTTACCCGATTGCATATACCAAACGCTGGTTCCTCCGGTTGTTCTTGCAGTTAGCCCAATATCAGAAGTATCTGCTGTAATAATTCCCCGCAATTTTGTTACAGCTCCAACATAAGCACTACGTCCATTTGAATAAGGAGTAAATTGAATATCTTGGATTGTAAGATTTCCATCAGTTACTTTGTAGAAATAAAAACCTTTTGAAGTATCGCTACCCAGACCTCCACCTGCACCGCTTGCAGAAATTGTGCTTAGACCAAGGGAATCAACAGCTTTTAAAAAATATCTAACGTTTGTACCGATAGATTGAATTGGGATTATTCCACGATAAAGTGTATCACCCGAAACTGCGTTCATTTCAATTAAAGTAAACGAAGCATTATCTATACTATAGAGTAAGAACCGTTCCTTTATCGTAGCACCATCTTTTAATTTTGTAAATATAGCTTCAATTTTAGTAGCACTATCTTGAGTTACAACCACCGGATACCGTCGGACAGTGGTTATTATGGGCCGAGGTTTTCCAAAAATAATATCACCAGGGAAAATAGGTGTAATACGATAGCCTCTTGGATTTTCCCCGCCAGACACTGATGTTATCATTCCTCTTAATGTATCGATCCGAGAATTAATTTCAGGCAATTGATATGTTGATAATGGATCTCGATAAGTTCTCAAGGTAAACCATGTGGATCCATCATAAGTAGATATCATATTACCCAAATCATCTACCAAATTAACTGTTCCATTTGTAGCCGACAATGCAGAGACTACTGTGAGATTCGTTAATTCTACAATTCCTGATTCGAGTGGTTCACCTGTTCGGAATTTGATCCTTCCACCTGGGAAGATTCCTTCATAAAAATCAAAAATATTTTTTTGTTTGATAGTCGAAATTTCTCCTGCACCGATTAAAGTAAAATTAGGACTCCTTAAAGGAACTAATTGGGTAACGGTGTTCATACCAGGAGTACCAAATTCTGCAATATAGCCAACCACTCTAACAATATCCCCGACACCTGGATTAAGCATCTCAATATAACTAGCAGTATCGCCAGTTGCTATTGAAGCTCTTATGAAAATTGAACCAAAATTCCCATCATATCCAGTATCAGCTATTACCATTGTATAACCTCCAGCAGTAAATTTTAATACTTGAGCTGGGATTACACATACTCCTACCACGGTAACAGTATCCCCCATAAAACGACTACCTTGAAGAGTGTATCTAGATGGCTGACTATTCTGTAAATATTCAGCAAGCGATAATGAATCTGGGGAATTATATTGAATTTCTCTTATAGTTCGATAAGAATATTGGCTTTGAGCTTCTGCTACAAAACCAAAAATCAAAATTATTATTAACACTTTAATCAATGTTTTCATATTCATTTTCCTTCTTAATTTATTTTATAACTAAAAATTTCCCAATTTTAATTTTACCGGTATCATTATCTTTTACGCTAAACAAATACAAGCCGGTGGCTATAATTTGGTCGCTCTTGGTTATTAAATCCCAAGCGTGTTCGCCACCTGAGAATTGTATCTTCTCCTGTATCGTTTGAAATTTCCTGAACCATTCAATATCCGAACCGCTGTAGGTTGCGGCGTCGTGTTCAATTGTTTTAACTATATCGCCCGCTAATGTATAAACCCGTATTTCGCAGCGTGCCGGCAAATTGTAAAAAATAAGTTTCTTGTTTCGTTCGCCGCCTGTGGCACCTTCCCAGTAAGCTTTAACATAATATGGATTTGGATAAACTCCGATTTCTTTATTCGGGTCGGATGTTGCATTCGTTCCTGCAATCACCCGTTTCAAAATTTTAGAACTTTCTAAACTCGGAAGCTTGTTTGCCGAATCGCCTCTATCAAATGCCGTAATACCATACACATACTGCCAGCCGTTCAGGTGTGTTAATTCAAGCTCGGAAGGAGGAAAACGATACCAGTAAGCAACTGTATCGCCCGGAAAATACTTTGCCGTATCTAATAATATTTTACTAAACCCAACATCGAATGCTATATTATTGTTTGGTAAATCATACTCGCCTACAAGCGACATGTTAAATAACAAATCTTCGGGAGCTGCGATATCGGCGCCTGCATTACTGCGATAGATACGATAACCTTCGAAATCTTTTTCTTGCGTAATCGGATCAACCGATTCTTCAGATGTGTGCTTGTTCCAGTATAATGTAACATTCCGGTCGGATACTTCTGCTCTCACTTTTGGCCGGCGTGGAGGTTGCGGTAAACTGTATCTATCCAAAATACCGTTACCGTTAAAATCTTCGCCTTCATCTAAAATATTGTTACCGTTTGCGTCTTCGCCGTCGTAAGTTTTTTGTGCCCAAGCTAAATTTGAAAATAAAATCGAACGCTGTTCTGGTGTATCAAAACGAGCGTGGTCCTGCCCAAATTTTTTGGCGGTTACAATTCCAAAAACTACAGTTAAACTATCACCGGGATATAAAGTAGTATAAGGTCCTGCTGTAAGAAGTAAAGTTGAATTTCGTGGCGATGTTCGAAGAGCATCAATTTTGCTTTTCGGATACATCGTTGTGGTCATTCGTGCATAACGATTTGTCCATCGAGTTGGGTCTTCGTCATCAAGAACAGGAGAAAAATATTCAATTTCACCGGAAGCCGTGCGGAAAGTCCAAGCATTAAAATAGGTTTTAGTCGCTAAATCGAGTGCCGAATCAACTCCATTTGGGAAAGGTGTGCTGCCGAGAAGTTTCATTGCTATATAACTGTTTGCCGGTGGACCTTGGTTGTTTCCATCGAAATCGAAAGCGTAAGTCATTCTGCGAGCCGAATCAAAGCCGGCTGCAACGTTAAAGTAACCGCCTGTTCCGGGACGGACAAAATTAGTATTACGGACAACGAAATTGTTCCACAATCCAACATAAACTGAATCGAGTGTGTCGCGGACTGTAACTCCGGTTGATGGGTCGCGATAGCCGGTGTTTTTAAATGTGTAACTTAAAATTACAAAAAAATCGGCGGTAGGTAAATTCCAGGCATAACTTTCCTGATGAACTGTTAGACCAAGAGGCATGTGGTACGGAATCGTATCGCCTGTTACCGGGTCGCGTGTATGTTTGTCGGTGTAATCACTAACAAAATCCAATTCACTTATTGCACCTTCGGTTGGAAAACCGGCGTAGGGATCGATAGAACGCTTTAAAATTTGATCGCCGGGTTCAGAGGAAAATTCGTAGTGGAGGCCTGTTGTTCCGCTGCCGTTTCTGTCGGTTGCACCTGTGGAAACACCCGCTCGACCTCGTTTTCTGGAAATAGCACCAAGCCAGACACCGCCTTGATAGAGATGTTCGATTCGCGAGCCGCGTGGATATTCAGCAGCAAATTGCTGGGGCCAATAAGCGTTTCGGGTGCCAAGTGTGCCGTAATTTGTAACCGTCAATTGCAAATTACCAACGTTTACTACCTGCCGCTGGTCTTTGTCGGTTGGTTTGTTAAATACTGGCTGGTCAAGTTCTTGAGTTGATGAATTTGACGATAATCCGATCGTCAGGATGACAAATATTAATAGATATTTACGCATTTAAATTTTATCCGATAACTTTGAAATTTTGTGTGTGCAATATACGAAAAATGTTTTTAGGATACAAAATGAATAGAAGAATCAAGAACGAATTAAGCTCCCCCATCGAGATAAATGACGATAACTTGCCCGACTGTAATTTTATCACTCCGAAAATTATTCCAATTTTTAATTTGCGCAACGCTGATTTTATATTGGGCTGCAATCTGATATAAGGAATCCCCTTTTTTAACCTGATGTTCTATTGTTCGCTTTCCTTTGGCAGTTTGTACAGGATTTTTGGTCTTCGCCTCTGCGACTACAGGATTTTCGGAGACGAGATATATTTCTAATTCTTGCCCCGGCATAATTTTATTACTTCTGATGCCATTCCAATTTTTTATATCCTGCGAGGTTACTCCATATTTTTTAGCGATTGTAAAAAACGATTCGCCGCTTCGAACAACGTGGTTAGTCCAATATGATTTGTTCAGATTTTTTTTGCTACTCTTTTTAATCTTCTTTCCCGCATCAGCTACAATCTGGGATTGGTCAATTTGTACATTTTCCGCCGCTGCTAATTTTTCAGATTTATTAGCATCTATAAAAATTTCTATCGTAGCATTTGCTTTTAATTGTCGCCCGTAAGCTATATCGTTCCAGTTACGAAGGTCGCTGATTCGTACATCAAAACGTTCAGCAAGCTCGCTGAGTGTATCGCCTGATTTAACCTTGTAAGTGATTTTTGTTTTTCCACGAGCATCGACTTTTCGTTTTACGGATTTTTGTTTTTTTGCCGGGGCTTCATCCTTTGAAGCTAGTAAATTCATCTTTAATGAAACCGGAATCAATAGCGATTGACCGGATGAAAGTTTTTTCTTTACTGATATGTTATTTGCCTCGGCGATAACATAAGATGAGATGCCATATTTTTTTGCAATCTTTCCAATCGTTTCGCCTTTTTTAATGAGATGAACAGCCCAATCTCTTTTCTTTTCATCCGGCAGTTGAGCGAATTTTTCATTGAAGCCTTCGATTGAACCTTTCGGAATTTTTAACTCAAATTCAGAATATCCTGGCGGTGTGCATAATTGAAGAAGTTCAGGATTAAGCTCTTGAAGTATATCAACATCTGTCGAGGCGCATTCGGCAAGAACACGCAGGTCAACACATTGGTCGATTTTTACAACGTCATAAATTAATTCCAGGTCTCGTTCTACTGATATTCCAAACTTTTCCGGGTTCATTGCTATAACAGCAGCAGCGATGTATTGCGGAACATAATTCCGTGTTTCAAGTGGAAGATTTTTCCTTAAAAACCAAAACACCGAAGTTCCCGAACGCCGCATAGCAGATCGAACTCTACCGGGTCCTGAATTATAAGAAGCGATTGCTAAATGCCAATCACCAAAATCATTATACAAATCGCGTAGATGTTGGGCAGCAGCACGGGTAGCTTTTTCAACATTTCGTCTGTCCTCATACCACCAATTACCCTCAAGACCATAGAGTTTGCCGGTTCCTTTTATAAACTGCCAGATACCGACAGCTTTTGCCCACGAACGTGCGACCGGATTGAGACCGCTTTCGATCATTGAAAGATAAATCAATTCTTCCGGAACATTTTCCTCTCTAAAAATTCTTTTCATCATCGGGAAATATTTTCCTGAGCGCTTCACCCAACGTTCCATGTGGTGTTTACCCCGTCCGGTGAAGTAATCCATATAAATCTGAACGAAGCCGTTGATCACCAAAGGAACTGTAAGCCCGGGCATTACTTCGCGTGTTCTATATTGTTCGGGTGAATCTTCTCCCTCAAGGAGTTGATTCAGTTTTTCGCGTAAAGCGAAAATAGATGTCTGGTCTCCGAGCGAATCGATGTTGGCAATATATAATCCGTAATCTTCAACAATACTGAGACTTAAATCGTTAAAGTCTTGGTTCTTCTCGATACCGGGATAATAACTCAAATCGTTTAAAATATTTATTGCAAATTCAAATTCATTTGCACATCGAGTCGAATCACCATCGGTTTCAGCTCGTAAAGCCGTAATGTAATGTTTGCGGGCACTTTCTAACGATTGAGCAACAATCGGGTCAACACCATTTTCCGAAGTGGTATCGTTCGTAGTCTCCGAATATAATGTGTCGCCATTAATTGTTGAATGACTTGATTGAATAAAATTTTGTGATGAATCGTTTTGAGCTGTTGGAGATTTTATAGGTTTGATGGTCTCCTTCCCTGTGCAACCTATTAACAGGAAAGTTAGAAAAAGAATATTTATATATTTTATCAAATTAATTTTCCGGTGTATTTTAATTTGTTTAAATATAGAAGATTACGAGAAGAAAATCAAATGAGTTATCATAGTGGTATATTACCATGTTTCTTTTTTGGATTTAAATCGACCTTATTTTCAAGTATTTTCAAACCTCTATATAAATGCAATCGTGTTTCGCTCGGTTCTATTACATCGTCTAAATAACCGCGGGCAGCAGCGATATATGGATTTGCAAATTTTTCTTTGAAATCCTCTTCCTTCTTTTGAATTGCTACTTCTTTATCTTTTGCTTTTTCAATTTCTTTTTTGAAAATAATTTCGACTGCCCCTTTAGGTCCCATCACTGCAATTTCGGCAGTGGGCCAACCAAAGTTGAAATCGCCTCTGATGTGTTTTGAATTCATAACATCGTAAGCACCGCCATACGCTTTGCGAGTGATAACAGTTATCTTCGGAACGGTAGCTTCGCAGAAAGCATAAAGCAGTTTGGCTCCATTCTTTATTATTCCCCGCCACTCTTGTTCAGTGCCGGGTAAAAAACCGGGAACATCTTCAAAAACTACAAGTGGTATATTGAACGCATCACAGAAACGTACGAACCTTGCTCCTTTTATTGAAGAATCGTTATCTAAAACTCCAGCCAGCACAGCCGGTTGATTAGCAATTATTCCAACCGAATATCCTCCGATACGAGCGAATCCAACAATTATATTTTGAGCATACAACTCGTGAACTTCAAAAAAATCGCTATCATCAACAATCAGGTGTATTACGTCTTTGATATCATAAGGTTTATTTGGATTGTCGGGAATTATGGTGTTCAATTTTTCTTCACGCCTGTTGGGATCATCCTGCGTTAGTTTGATCGGTGGGTCATCCATGTTATTTGATGGAATGAAGCTGAATAATTTTCGGATTCTTAGAATGCAATCGACTTCATTCTCGCACGCAAAATGTGCGACTCCGCTTTTCGTAGCATGTGTAACGGCGCCACCTAATTCTTCGTGAGTTACTGTTTCGTGAGTAACTGTTTTTACTACATTCGGACCGGTTACATACATATAACTCGTATTCTTAACCATAAAAACAAAATCGGTGATTGCCGGTGAATATACAGCCCCGCCCGCACAAGGTCCCATTACAGCCGAAATCTGTGGAACTACACCCGATGCCAAAGTATTACGCAGGAAAATATCGGCATAACCTCCTAAACTGACAACGCCTTCCTGAATACGCGCACCGCCGGAATCGTTAAGCCCAATTACAGGTGCACCGACTTTCATAGCTCTATCCATAATTTTGCAAATTTTTTCAGCGTGTGCCTCCGAGAGCGAACCACCGAACACAGTAAAATCCTGACTAAAGACAAAAACCAAGCGACCCTCAATCGTTCCGCTTCCCGTTACCACACCATCGCCTAAAAACTTTTGTTTCTCCAAACCAAAATCGTGCGAGCGGTGTTCGACTAACATATCAGTTTCGACGAAGCTGTTTTTATCTAGAAGCAAATCAATCCGTTCGCGCGCCGTTAGTTTACCTTTCTTATGCTGATCGTCAATGCGTTGCTGTCCACCTCCAAGTTTGGCTTGTTCTTTTAAATCTTTCAGTTGTTGAATCTTATCTTTTGGCATATTGTAACTCCTTTATAACCCTTTGAATTTTGTATTTATGAATTATGATTTATGATTCGGGATTTTAAATCCAAAATCATAAATCCCCGCCCCCGCCAGAACGGCTTTGTCGGGCTGGCGAACGACTGAAATCGTTCAGTCGGGCGGGCAAAATCAAACTTAACTAAGTTATAACTTGATCGATCACTCCACCCCCTACAACATCATCACCATCATACATTACTACAGACTGACCGGGAGTGATAGCACGTTTTGGGTCATCAAAAATAACTTGTATGGTTTCAGAATCAAGTTGTTTAGCAAATGCACCCGTTGCATTATCTTTGTAACGAACTTTTGCAGTTACATGCATACCCTGCCCGACTGCGCCGTTCAGGCGGGCGTTTTTTAAATCAGAAACTGAAATTAAATTTACATCAGTTGCTGTTAGTTCACGATGCATCAATTCAGGGTCGCGACCAAGAGTAATCGTGTTTGTATCGGCATCTATTTTTGTAACATAAACCGGTTCGCCGAGTGCAATGCCTAAACGTTTTCTCTGACCGATTGTGTAAAACGGAATACCGTTGTGTTTAGCTACGACCCTTCCATCGAAAAGCATATCGCCGCCGCCAACTTGCTTTTCAAGTTCCGGGTTTTGTTCTTTTAAAAACCTCTCATAATTATCATCAGGTATAAAACATATCTCGAAGCTCTCTGCTTTATTTGCTGTTTTTAATCCAAACTTTTTTGCAAGCTCGCGTACTTCAGGCTTTGTGAATTCAGCGAGCGGAAATACTGTCCGTCTCAACGATTCTTGTGTTAAACTCCACAAAGCATACGACTGATCTTTTTCAGTATCTTTTCCTTTTGAAAGAATAAACCTGTTTCTTTCCTCATCGTATCGTATTTTTGCAAAATGCCCTGTTGCAATATATTCTGCACCTAATGAAACTGATTTGCGAATTAACTCTTCCCATTTAATTTTCCGGTTGCATACTACGCAAGGATTTGGTGTGCGACCAGATAAATATTCGCTAACAAAATTGTCGATTACTTCTTTTTTAAATTGTTCCGAGAAATCTAAAACATAATGCGGGAAACCTAATTTTGCAGCAACCATTCTCGCATCATTTATTCCATCGAGCGAACAGCAGCTCGATTCGTTTCCGATGTTACCGCCAACATCTTCGTAGTTGTATGTTTTAATTGTAATGCCTATAACTTCGTAACCTTGCTCTACCAACAAAGCCGCAGCAACCGATGAATCGACACCGCCGCTCATAGCAACTACAATTTTTACATTTTTATTTATCTTATCCATTTACTTATTTAATAAGCGTCATCTTTTTCGTACTCGTATAAATATTTTTTCCTGCTGTTGTTACAAGTTTAGAAAAATAGATTCCCGATGATAACTGATTTGCATTAAAAAATACTGATTTGGTACCGGCATCCTGAAATCCATCAACGAGTGTGCTTACTTCCTGCCCATAGATATTGTAAACTTTCAATGTTACGTGAGCATAATTAGAAAGCTGATATGTAATTTGTGTACCGGGATTGAATGGATTTGGATAATTTTGTTCGAGTATGTAACCATCAGGAATAGAATGAGCTAACTTGCTGCCATCAACCGAAGTAGTTTTAGAATTCACCCAAGCTGTGTACCATATACTTGCAAGTGTTGTGGTTGAACGCTGAAATTGATCTTTTGTGAGGCGTTCTGTTTTTTCCCAAAGTGCTGCATAATAACTCGATGGTGCAGTTCCTGATCCAATATAGCCTGAAACGGATTTAGCATAATTGTCCGCAAGTATAATGGAATCGACG
>JAUXOG010000128.1 GCA_030682385.1 Bacteroidota bacterium | reverse complement strand
TGCCGACGTTGGCTACGGCAACTTTTTTTCTGTCGGTTTTACTTCGTGCAAGACTCGCTTCGATAAATCCTTTTTTCTTCTTTCCAAAAAGTCCCCAAACAATTGCCCAGTATTCACGTTCGATAGTTCGTTTTGAAAATTGCAAAGCTAATTTTGAATGTGTAACATCGTCTTTTGCAGTTACAATTAAGCCGGAGGTATCTTTATCGAGGCGATGCACAATTCCTGCCCGCGAATTTGTTGGTTCGTATCCTAATTCGTCAACAGCATCTGGTTCTTCATCATCATCAGCTTGAGTTCGATTCGCTAACTTACCGTTACAGTGAAAGAGAAGCGCGTTGACAAGCGTGCCGGTGTAATTTCCATAAGCGGGATGAGTTACCATGCCCGCTGCTTTGTTCACAACAATCAGGTATTCATCTTCATAAACAATTATTAGCGGGATATTTTCCGGATTGACTTCCTGTGGCGGGGGCTTGTGAATTGTAACATCTATAACATCGTTCGGATTAACTTTGTAACTCGGTTTTGCCGGTTCTCCGTTTACTAATACAAATCCCGCATCTATTGCTTCGTGAACTTTCGTGCGGGTTGCATTTTCAATTGAGTGTGTTAGGAAAACATCTAAACGTTCACGGGTTTTTCCGGGTGGAACTTTGATCTGTAAATGTCGTGACATTATGTCGCATCAACATTAATAGATTCCTGCTTTTTGTTATCAGCTGCTTTGTGAAAAATCAGCAGCAAAATTACACCGATGGTTACCGACGCATCGGCAACATTGAAGACGGGCCAGCGGTCGAGGTGATAACCGAATATATTGATGTTAAAAAAATCGACATCCATAAAATCGACAACGCGGCCAAAGAATAATTTTCCGTAACCGAAAATTACACTGTAAAAAATCCGGTCAATCATATTTCCGATAGCGCCTCCTAAAATCAGAGCAAGCGAAAGGCGGAGACCAAAATTTGTATGCCGGACTTTGTATAAGTAAATAATGATGAAGATGCTGGCTAGAATAGAAACAATCCCGAAGAAGTGTTTTCCTCCGAGATCAAACCCGAAAGCCATGCCCGCATTTTCGATATACGTGAGGCGGAGAAAATCGCCGATGATTGGCTTACTATAGCCGTATGGCATTCCGGGAAAATTAATGCCAAGTAACGGTATCGAAATACCTTTCACTAATAGTTTAGTGAGTTGATCACCGATGACAATGAACAGCGTAATAAATAGAACTCTCAAAATTATATCCGCAATGTTGGTTGTTTAAGATTTTTGACTGCTTTTACACTTGAAGCACATTTGTGCGTGAGGAACTGCTTCGAGTCTTTCTTTTTCGATCAGTTTTTCGCATACATTGCACTTGCCGTAAACACCTTTGTCGATTCGTGTCAGAGCATCATCGAGGTAATTCAGAAATTTTCCTTCTCTCGATGCGAACATAAATGTTTTTTCACGTTCCATCGCATCGGTGCCTTGTTCCATGTGTAACGAGTAAGAAGGGCTTT
The DNA here is from genome assembly GCA_030682385.1 of Bacteroidota bacterium. Taxonomy (GTDB): domain Bacteria; phylum Bacteroidota; class Ignavibacteria; order UBA10030; family BY39; genus JASEGV01. The sequence goes on along the minus strand of JAUXOG010000128.1, from coordinate 26,436 downwards.
CGCTTGAATATTCGCCGGTGGTGCTGTCCATCATAGTGTCGCGCAGATTTTCAAGGTCTTCTAAAATTTCTTTCCGCTTCTCGTTAATGAGTTTCTTGAAATTGTCAAGCTCTTCGCGTGTAAAAGCCGTCTTAGCTTTTGTATCTACTTTTGGCGTTGCAGTTTTAGTAGTTACTTTTTTTGTGGTTTTTGTTTGAGGCGTTTTTGGAGACGCACTTTTTATTTTTACAGTAGTCCCTTTTAATTTTTTTACAGCTTTCGGTTTTTTAGTGCTTGAGGCTGCTTTTTTTGTTATCTTAGCCATTTTTATTTCTCCTTATCTTATTATATTCGTTTTATACCAATTTTGCACATCTCACTGTTTATATCCCATTCTGCTGAATAATCGCAAGTTTGCAGTTCAGGTGAGATGCTTGCCGCTAATGTTTCGGATTGAATATATTGTTTCATTTTTGAGATTGCGTTTCGAAGAGTTGTTCCACACTCAAAATAAATTTCGATACGGTCAATAACTTCGAAGCCAGCATCTTTTCTCATATTTTGAACACGGCTCACAAACTCGCGTGCGAAGCCTTCGTTTATTAATTCTTCTGTAAGTTCTGCATCTAAAGCTACAGTAATTTCGTTGTCGTTCTCAACGAGCCATCCTTTAATATCTTCGTGTATAATTTCGACATCATCTAAAGCTATTTCAAAATCGTTTTCATTTATCTTTAATGTGAACTTACCGTTTTTTTCTAATTCTTTTATAGAACTTGTGCTCATTGCTTTTATTTCATTGGCAATTTGCTGAACGAATTTTCCATACTTCGGTCCTATTGTTTTGAAATTCGGTTTCAACCGCTTGTGAACGATTTCCGAATCGTCGCTGACATATTCGATTGTCTTTACATTAATCTCATCGATGATAATATCTTTCATCAATTCGATTTCGTTTTTATATTCTTCGGATGTGATGGGGAGAATAATTCGCTGCAACGGTTGACGGACTTTTAAATTCGATTTATTACGTATCGCCCTCGCTAAGTAAACGATTCGTTGGACTTTCGACATCCTGTTTTCGAGTTTTGTATCCACCGATGTTTCATCTGCCTGTGGAATAATCGATAAATGAACGGATGAATATTTTTCTTTATGAGTAGCCGAATTCAAATTGCGATAAAGTTCTTCAGATAAGAAGGGTGCGAATGGCGCCATCAATTTCGAAATAACTTGTAAACACTCGTACAGAGTTTGGTAAGCTGCGGTCTTATCTTTCCCAAGTTCGCTTTTCCAAAATCGTCTTCGATTGCGGCGTATATACCAGTTGGATAGTTGATCGATTGTGAAATCGCTTATTAATCGCGCGGCTTTAGTAACATCGTACTCTTCCATCGCTTGTGTGTATTTTTTTATGAGTGTATTAAGCGATGATATAATCCAGCGGTCGATTTCAAGCCGTTCCGAAACAGGGATTTTAGCTTCACTGAAATTAAACTTATCGATGTTAGCATACAGTGAAAAGAATGAGTATGTGTTGATGAGAGTTCCGAAAAATTTTCGCTGAACTTCCGTTATTCCTTCTTCGTCGAAGAGTGTCGGCTTCCAAGGCGGGCTGTTTGTAACCAAGTACCAGCGAGTTGCATCGGCACCGAATTTTTCGATAATGGCGAAAGGATCGACTGTGTTGCCTTTCGACTTGGACATTTTCTGTCCTTCTTTATCGAGTATCAACTCGTTTACGAGTAAATTTTTAAAAGCCGGTTTATCAAAAAGCAGCGTGCTGATTGCGTGAAGTGAGTAAAACCAACCTCTTGTTTGGTCAATCCCTTCGCAGATGTAATCAGCCGGATGCTGTCCTTCGAATGTTTCTTTGTTCTCAAACGGATAATGCCATTGAGCAAACTGCATTGCACCCGAATCGAACCAGACGTCGATTAATTCAGGAGTTCTTTGCATTGTGCCGCCGCATTTTTGGCAATCAAACACAATTGAATCCACGTATGGTTTGTGTAAATCAATTTTATCGGCGTCAACTTTTTCGATTGAGCCGTTCTTTATAATTTTTCCTTCAAGAAGTTCTTTGATGCTTCCAATACATTTTTTTTCGCCGCATTTACACAACCAGATTGGAAGCGGAGTTCCCCAGAAGCGGTCGCGCGATAATGCCCAATCCTTGTTTTCTTCTAACCAGTTTCCGAAACGTCCTTCGCCAACTTCGGGCGGCACCCAGTTGATTTGTTTGTTCAACTCAATCATCCGTTGTGCAATTTTTGTTGTGCTGATATACCACGATTCACGAGCATAATATAGCAGCGGAGTTTTGCACCGCCAGCAGTGCGGATAACTGTGTGTGATAGTTTCCTTTTTATATAGAATGCGACGCGACTTCATATTGTTGATGATATTCAAGTCGGCATCTTTCACGAACTGTCCGGCAAAGTCGGTTACTTCTGGGTTGAACTCGCCGCTTTTGTTTACAGGATGTATTGTCGGCAAGCCGAATTTTCTTCCTGCCTGATAATCGTCCTCACCGTAAGCCGGTGCTATGTGCACGATGCCCGAACCGTCTTCGGTGGTAACAAAGTCGCCGGTGATTATATAAAATGCTTTTTCTTTAACAGGATTGAAATTAAAAAGTCTTTCGTATTCTTTTCCAACAAGGTCGGAGCCTTTATAACTATCTATAACGACAAACTCACCGTCCAAAACAGAAACACGGGGTTTGGCTAAAATTAATTTCTCGCCTTTGTTCTCAACTTTTACATATTCGATTTTGGGATGAACCGCTAATGCAACGTTCGAGATTAATGTCCACGGTGTAGTTGTCCATACTAAAAAGTAAGTATTCTCTTCTCCTTTAACTTTCATCTTCACGTAAACGCTTGGGTCTTTCACATCTTCGTATCCGAGCGACACTTCGTGCGATGAGAGTGGAGTTTCGCAGCGAGGGCAATATGGTTGAATTTTATAACCTTTGTAGATTAATCCTTTGTTGTAAATTTCTTTCAGTGCCCACCAAATTGATTCGATATAATTATTTTCGAATGTTACGTACGGGTCATTCATATTAACCCAGTAGCCCATACGGTCGGTCATCCGTTCCCAATCCGATTTGTATTTCCAAACTGATTTTCTGCACTCGGCGTTAAATGCCTCGACTCCGTATTTTACTATTTCATCTTTGTGTTTGAAGCCGAGTGATTTTTCGACTTCAATTTCGACAGGAAGTCCGTGTGTGTCCCATCCCGCTTTCCGGTGAACTTGATAACCCTGCATAGTTTTATAACGGCAGACTAAATCTTTTAATGTTCGGCTCATTACGTGGTGAATGCCGGGGCGACCGTTTGCTGTAGGAGGTCCTTCAAAAAAAGTAAAACTTTTATTGCTATCGCGCGTAGTGATGCTTTGGTCGAAAATATTATTTTCTTTCCAAAACTTTAAAATATGAAGTTCGAGTTCCGAGTAGTTAAGTTTGTCAGTGAGTTCTTTGAACATTTTATATTTTCTTCACTACTTCTTTCATTATCTTCGTTAATTTCGGTTCGGTTTTTTTGGCTATGCCAATTATTTCTTCCACCGATGCTGGTTTCAGCGAATCGGGGAAGCATTCATCCGTGATAATCGAGAATCCCAACACTCGCATACCCATATGCACAGCTACAATATTTTCCGGGACTGTGGACATCCCAACAACGTCAGCACCGATAGATCGAAGAAAGCGATATTCGGCTCGTGTCTCCAAATTTGGGCCTGGAACAGATACAAACACACCGCGTTGAATTTTGATTTTTAAATCGAGTGCAATTTGTTCAGCTAATCCGATCAATTCCCGATTGTATGGCTCGGACATATCTGGAAAACGAGGTCCTAAAGTGTCGTCATTCTTTCCAATGAGAGGATTATTGCCTAACATATTTATATGGTCGGTGATAATCATAATATCGCCGCGTTGGAAGTGGGGATTCATACCGCCCGCTGCATTCGAGATTAATAAAGTATCGACTCCTAAAGATTTCATTACACGAACGGGGAAAGTAACTTGCTGCATTGTGTAACCCTCGTAGTAGTGGAATCTGCCTTGCATCGTTACCACATTTTTACCGTTCAACTTTCCGAATATAAGTTTTCCATGGTGCGACTCGACAGTTGAAATAGGGAAGTGCGGAATGTCTTCGTATTCAAGCACGGTCTCTTTTTTAATTTCTTTAGCAAGTCCGCCGAGACCGGTTCCTAATATTATTCCGATGGCGGGGCGCATTTTTGTGTGGCGCCTGATGTATGCAACTGTTTCTTTTATTTCTTCACGTAATTCCATTCTGCTCTCAATTATTTTCTTCAATGCTTTTTATAATATCGTCGTATTCGTTTTGGTTTTGATCTTTCGGTGTTTCCTCTGTTACGCTTATCGGTATTTCTTCGTTTATATCTAACGCCCGAATTAATTCGAGTTCTGAAGTCAGCAAAAGTTTTAATCGGCTCGAAAGAGTATTCTTTTTAGCTTTTAGGATTTCGATTTCTTCCTTTAGTCGTGTATTTTCGGAACGGGCTTTATCAAGGATTTGCGAGGATTTTAATTCTGCCTCCTGAATAACAAGCTTCCCTTCGTATTTTGCATTCTCGACAGATTTTGTACTAACATCTTGTGCCTGCAATAAAGTAGCGTGTAAAGTTTTTTCAATCGACTTATAATCTTGAACCTGTGCTTCGGCGACTGAAAGTCTCTCCTGCATATCTTTATTTGTTGTTGCAAGGTCATCCATTTCGGTGGCAATCATTTCAAGAAAAGTATCAACCTCGATGGGATCGTACCCTCGAAAGATTTTTTTAAATGCCTGCTTCTTAATGTCTAAAGGTGATAGCTTCATTTTTAAAACCCCTATCTGTGATAGATTTATTTTTTATAATCCCGGTTACCGAAAATCGCGGTGCCGAGTCGAATTATCGTTGAGCCTTCTTCAATTGCTACATCGAAGTCGTTCGACATTCCCATCGACAGATGTTTCAGCGGAATGCCTTTTTGTTCTAAATCGCTTTTTATTTCTTTTAACATTCTGAACTCATAGCGTGATTCTTCTGCGTCTTCCGAAAATCTTCCGATTGTCATTAAACCAATTAAGTTCAAACCCGGAAGCCGCATAATTTCTTCAGCAACAACTTGTGCATCGCCGGGCTTAATTCCAAATTTTGCAGCTTCTTCGGAAGTATTTACTTCCATCAAAATATTCTGTTTGAAACCGGTGTTTAAGCAAAAATCCGAAATTTCTTTTGCTAATCTCAAAGAATCCACCGAATGTATCAAATCTACTTGTCCGCAAACAAATTTTACCTTATTGGTTTGCAGGTGTCCGATAAAATGCCAACGGATTCGATCATCGTTCAGTTCTTTTTTTTTGTGCACAAATTCCTGCACATAATTTTCTCCAAGGTCGAATATGCCTGCTTCAACAGCTTCATTTGCCAATTCGCTGCTGAAAGTTTTAGTAACGGCAGTAATGGTTACTTCGTTGAAATTTCTATCCGATTTTCGGCAAGCAAGTTCAATCCTACTGCGTATTTTTATTAAGTTTTCTGCAACCATTCGATAAAATCGTTACAAATATAAGCCATTCCGAGTTTAAAAACAAAAAGATTGAACACTTGCCTATGATTTGATTTCAAGAATAATTTAATGTAATATTGTAGTAGTATTAAATAAATCAAGATGAATAAAAGGATATATAAAATGAAAAATATTTTATTAATCACTCTTTATATTTGCTTATATCTCAGTGGGAATAGCAAAAATATTTTGGATACCCCCCCAACATCACCTTCACATCTTACAGCTATCGCAGGACGTGGTCTTGTAACGATTAATTGGCAGCCGTCTTCATCATCTGGAATTATGTATTATAAACTATTTCGAGGTGTACATCCGGGTGTTTATAACTTATCATGGAATATTGCAGCTTCGAATTTATTTTTAAAATATACTGACTCAACCGTAACGTATGGAATTTCATATTATTATGCAATTAAAAGTGTGGATAGCAGTTTTAGAGAAAGCAACTTTTCTCCCCAGGTTTTCGCAACTCCGTTGAGTGTGAAAATTTATGCATCTGCTAACGCGTTTGCTGTAGGAAGGGGGACATTCGATTATCCGTATTCCACAATAAACGAAGCGATGGCTGATGCATTACCTATGGATACAGTAATTGTTTTGCCGGGAATTTATTACGAAAATATAAGAATAAAACCTCATGTTTATCTCAAAGGCTCGGGAGCCTGGTCAACTACTATTGAGGGGGGCAATGATTCAGCAATTGTATTATGCGGAGAAAAATCGCGCATAAGTGGATTTACAATTAAACAAACTGCACCAACTTGGAAAAGTGCTGCAATTTGGGCTGGTCGTGAAAGCCCTACAATTCATGATAATGTTATCATTCAAACACATCGTACTTTTATCAGTTATTCTGGGATATATGCTAATGGAGGTGTTCTAAAATGTTATTGTAACTACATAACGGATTTTGACGGCGGGATAAGCGTTTGGGAGGGCAATACGATTGCCCATATTTCGAATAATATAATAGACGCTCACTTACTTGGAATCCAATTGGGTAACAATGCAGGAGCAGTTATTACAAATAATACAATTCTAATTAGAGAATATGGTTCGGGTATTTGGGCATTTTCTTTCCCATACGCAACCATTCAAAATAATATTATCATTGGACCTTCTTTTGATGTCGGACAAGGTTTCAATGTGAACGATAATCCTCAATATCAAAACCTATCTATCGCATATAATAACGTTTGGAAGTTTTTCTCGAACTATTCTAATCTTGTTCTTGGAAGCGGAAACATATCTATGGATCCGCTATTTATAGATTTTGAAGCTGGAGATTATCGCTTACAACCTAATTCACCCTGTATTGACAGCGGCGATCCAATGTCTTCGTTTTCAGATCAAGACGGCTCAAGAAATGATATGGGGGCTTTCGGTGGTCCAAATCCTATTGACCCCAAAATTTTACTCGGAAACGCTATCACGATTGGTATCGAAAATTCTTCAGGCTTTCCGGGCGACACTGTCGTGATTAATATTTTTGGTAGTAATATTTCTCGTCTTGCATCGATTAGGTTTACAATTACATATAATTCCACTATAGCACAATTGCTTACTGTTGATAAATCTATTGTTACACAAAATTTTCAACTAACTGTTGATACAATTTATAATAATGCAATACCTGTTTTACTGAACAATAACAAAGCTATAAAAGTAAACAAAGGCAATATTATACAAATGCGGTTTTTGATTCCACATTCGGCGGCCGACAACGAAGCTACTTCTTTAAATTTCGATGGAGTTGAAATTAAAGATAGTCTTGGACAAAATCTTTTGTTAAACGACTTACATCACGGTGTTATTTATGTTAGTCGCGGCAGCAGGGGCGGTAGATATGTTTTTGTAGACTACAGAAATAATTCTGGAAACGAGAATGGAACTAGATATTATCCTTATAAGACAATTCAAAGGGGTATTAACAATTCTGTAGCTGGCGATACGGTACTTATTGCATCAGGAAATTATGCTGAATCAATCTCCCTAAAAAGCAATATATATCTTACCGGAAGTGGTGTAAGAGGGACTATATTACAATATATTTCAAACGAGCCAATTGAAAAACCCACCATTAATTGTAGAAATATTAAATCAGTAACCATTAGTAATATGACAATATTATCTCCGAATATTCCATTTGCTTATGCCATTTATAGCCGGGCAAGCCATATCCGAGTCTATAATTGTCGAATTATCAGTGGCGATAGAACGATGTATGATTTAGTTTCAATTGATAATATGTCTGATGTTTTAATGCACGATAATTATATTTATGGTGGAGATCTCCTTGCAGTTTCTGGAGGAAGTTTTAATTTATTTAGAAATATATTTCATACAGAAACAAGTACTGCAAGTATTAAAATAGTTAGTGGAAGGGGTAACATTAGCAATAATCGAATGTATGTTAATGGTGGTTATGGAATAATAATATTCAATTCATTGTCTCCAATTGTTATAAATAATAATCAGATTCGTTCATCTGGAACTTATGGCAATGGAATATTAACAGTGAATTCTGATAGTGTGAAAATAGAAAATAATACTGTAGATACAAAAATCATGGGCATAGAAACAAGAAATTCAAAAGCCATTGTTATGAATAATATAGTTACCGGAAATTCAGCGTTTGGTTTAAATTTGAGTGAATTATCTCAATCTTCTTATAATGACATTTGGGGAAACCTAACAGATTATTATCATGGAACTCAGGGTATCGGTGATTTTTCTTTAGATCCTCAATTCATTAATAAGGAAAAAGAAAATTATCGTTTAAGTTCAAATTCACCATGCATCAATGCTGGGAATCCTGATTTTCATTATAACGATCTAGATGGTTCAAGGAATGATATAGGAGTATTCGGCGGTGCTGGGTTAGATACAAATTTCTTTAATTATCAAGGTGCATCAATTAAAATTTTGGGAGGAACTTGTACCTTGGGAGAAACACTTATGGTCCCCATTGTTGGAAAATTTATACGTGGAATAGCTGAAACTGAATTCCAAATTTTATTCAATCCATCTCATCTTAGTCTTATTAGTTCATTGAACACTTCAGCTACATCTATGTTTTCTCTGTATCAAACTGAGCAGACACCCGGAAATCTGCTTCTAAAGTTAACAAGTATGAATGAAATATTAGAAGATTCAGCAGCTTTGATTTACATGAAATTTATACCTAAACAAAGTAGTATTAATACAAGCATCTCATTTCAAAAAGTACGATTAAATTCTCAGACAACCGCAGAGATTCCAGTTGCTAACGTATCTAATGGATATATTACTATTAATTTAACCGCAGATGATAAACCTTTGCCGAGTGAGTTTGAGCTTTATCAAAATTATCCAAATCCATTTAATTCTGAAACAATTATTAAATACTGTATTCAAAAATCAGGCAATGTATCATTAATAATTTATAATATTCTCGGTCAAAAAGTTGCAACTCTTGTATCAGAACATTTGGAAACCGGTACATATAAAGTAGGTTGGGACGGTAAAAACAGTTCGGGAGTAAATTTACCCTCCGGTATATATTTTACGAGACTAAACATTGGGAGATTATCTCGTTCAATCAAGTTAGTATTATTAAAATAGTATCAATTTGACATTTCCATTTCTAATTTCTACATTAAGCTAATTATTTAACAATGATCGGGGATTTTATGAATTCGATTGACAGACGTGATTTTTTGAAGACGACTGCCCTGTTGGGCGCCGGAACTATTATTGGAAGTAATTTCCAAAACATTGCACTATCACAACAAAACCAAGTTTCAAGTTTTAAACCTGTTGTAATCGCAAGCGCTAATGGATTAAAGACCGTAGAAACTGCGATGGAGATGATTAAAAATGGTTCGGATGCGCTTGATGCTGTTATTTCAGGTGTTAATATAGTTGAGAACGATCCGAAAGATGACAGCGTCGGTTATGGCGGACTACCTAATGAAGAAGGTGTGGTTGAATTGGATTCTGCTGTGATGCACGGTCCTTCGTATCGCGGTGGCTCGGTTGCCGCATTAAGAAATATTAAAAATCCATCGAAAGTTGCACGGCTTGTTTTGGAACGAACAGATCATGTTTTAATTGTAGGCGAGGGCGCACTCAAATTTGCAAAAGCTCACGGTTTTAAAGAAGAAAATTTGCTGACAGAAGAATCGAGGGAGAAATGGTTGAAGTGGAAAGAAAATTTGAGCAAAGAAGACGACTGGCTTCCGCCTCACAACATCGATGATACTGATATCGGTGAATATATGAAATCGTATTCACGGCATTACGGAACGATACATTGCAGCGGACTTGATACGAAGGGTAACTTATCGTGTGTTACTACGACGAGCGGCTTGGCTTACAAAATTCCGGGACGTGTTGGCGACTCGCCAATTATTGGCGCCGGTTTGTATGTTGATAACGAAGTTGGCGCCGCCGGTTCGACAGGAAGAGGCGAAGCAAATTTGTTGAATTGCAGTTCGGTGATGATTGTTGAATGGATGCGACAGGGGAAGTCGCCGGAAGAAGCATGCTTACTTGCCTGCAAAAGAGTGAACGAACGATGCCGCGAGAAACGATTGCAAGACGAGAAAGGAAGATTTAAACACAACGTAAAATTTTATGCGATAAACAAACGAGGTGAATTCGGCTGCGCTTCAATTTGGGGCGGGGTAAGACACGGCAAACCTCAGTTTGCAATTCACGATGGTGAATCGGCTAAAATTTTAGAAGGTGTGAGTTTGTTTAAGGCGTAAATGGAATTATTGGCAAGTATTGTTGATTATTGCAAAATAATCTATTATATTGTTTGAAAACAAGCCATAAAATTGCTACAAGGAGTTGAATAAATGAAAAAGATAAGTCCAGATCGTCTGCATAAGTTACGCGTTAATTCAGGTTTAACTCAACCTGAATTGGCAAAGCGGATGGGTATTGATACAAGCACAATTTCACGTTGGGAAAAAGGGATCCGAGAGCCTTCACTCGAACAATGCATCTCGTTATCTCGTTCTCTCGGTATCACTTTAGATTATCTTTTAAACGCTGAACTTTCTGTGAATTTTCAATTCAGGTCAAAAAAAACATTATCGTCTCTTGAGAAATCTGCTATCAGTAGTGCCCTAGTAGATGCCGAGATGCAAATTTACTATTTAGATTCTGCTTATAAGCTGGCAGAAAAACTTCCAAGTCCATTCAATCTAAAATATGATTTTTATCAGCAACAGCTACCTACAATCACCGAACAACTTCGCAACATTCTCAAACTAAACCAGCGCATAACATTCGAAGAATTTAAGCAAGCTTTATCCGAAATTAATATTCATGTATTTGAATGGGCGTTACCGTTAGATGTTTCCGGGTTTTCATACAGGGATTCATATTCAGTTGTCTTTATAAATCGCTTGCACTCGAAAGAGAGGAAGTTGTTTACACTCGCACACGAATTTGCGCATCTTCTTTTTCATTTAGGGCGCGAAAATAAACAAACAGTAGTATCATTAATCTCGTCGAGCCGTGATCCGGTGGAGAAAGAAGCGTATGCTTTTGCTTCTGAACTGTTAATGCCATCTAATATGTTAGATAAAATTATTGAAGAAGTCGGAAAAAATTTAAAAAGGATTGAAGTACTTGATCATATATCTCATTATTTCAATGTTTCTCGGGAAGCTCTTTTTTATCGTTTAGTTGAGAAGGGAATTTTCTCATGGGAGGAAAAAAAACTTTATTTTAGCAAATACAAGATAGATGATGAAGTTCCACGAACACGTATAGAAAATATAGACGAAGAAATATCTCCTGAATTTTTACGCACCGCACTCGAGTTATACGATATGGAAAACATTTCTGCGGGAAAACTCGCAGACTGGTTTTTTGTTGGCCAGGTTAGTTTGGAAGAATATCTGAGTGCCCGCACAAATGTAATTGAAGAGATTTTAGTATTTTAGAGTTATAATGCCGGTGGCAAAAATACACAAAATTGAAGGACCCCTGATATTTGATGCCTCCGCAATTTTTAATTTTGGGCATCGTGGTGAATTAGTAAACATACTTGAAAAATTGAAACAACAATTTAAACTTCTTACGACATACGAAGTATATAAGCAATGTTTAATAAAACTTGAATACATTGATTATTATCAAAATATTATCAAAAATTATTTTAAAATTGGCAGCGGCAAACCACCGGAAAATATGGTTGATACTTTAAAAAAAATTACAAAAAAATTAGGTAATGCTGATGTTAGTATCCTGATTTTAGCTTTAGATACAAAGGGTACCGTTGTGATCGATGAAAAAGCATCCCGAAAAGAAGCAAAAAATTTAGGTTTAAAAATTATCGGAACATTAGGATTAATTCACTATAGCGTTGAAAAAGGTTGGATTTCAGAAACAGAATCGATGGAGAAATTAAATAAATTAAGAAATAGAGGATTCCGCATCCCCGACCCTATCGGCATGAAATCAATGAGTGAGTATTTAAAAAGATTAGAAGATTATTAAATGCGTGAATTCATACAAAAACTTCCTTCCATAATATCGGTTATATCGAACAAAGGGGCTGTTGGGAAAATAACCATTGGTTTATTTTTATTTTTCCAGCCGTTAATTGCGCAAGAACAACCTTTCATCAAAACTTCAGGTATAAATTTTACACTCAACGACAAACCATTTTACCCTGTTGGCGTTAATTGCTACTACTTGCAAAATTTAGCTGCTTATGGCGACACACAAAAAGTTGTTGATATTTTCAGAGAGGCAAAGCAAAATGGCGTTAACGTAATTCGAACCTGGGGCTTTTTCGATTCACCCGACTCGGCAAATCCGGCTGTTATTCAAATTGCCCCCGGTAAAATCAGCGAGCGTGGTTTGCAGGCACTCGATTTTGTAATTGCAAAAGCCGGTGCATACAACATTAAACTAATAATTCCGTTGGTGAATAACTGGGACGATTACGGAGGAATGAATCAGTACGTCGAATGGTTGGCTGAACAACAAACCGGTAAAAGAACTTCGCTTGTAGAAAATCAAAAATGGATTACGGGTGCAGGCGATAGAAAATACCGGATGTATGTTACCGATAATTTAACTCACGATGAATTTTACACAAACTCAGTTATTAAAGGTTGGTTTAAATATTATGTTCAAAGCATTTTAAATCGGTTCAACATTTACACACAAACTTTCTATAAGGACGACCCTTCAATTATGATGTGGGAACTTGCAAACGAACCAAGGTCGAGCGATCCGACAGGCGGAATAGTTTATAACTGGATTCAAGAAATCTCTGAGTATCTAAAATTTATCGACAACAATCATATCCTCGGAACGGGCGAAGAAGGAATGGATGTAACATCTGCTCCATATTCTAATGCTTCAAAATTTCCAAATTGGATGTTCAACGGAACTTCCGGAATTTCATTTTCAAAAAATATAAAACTTTCACAAATCGATGCTGCAAGTATTCACATTTATCCCGAATCGTGGGGAATGAATTCTTCGTTGACCAATGCGTGGATTATCGACCATTCAACAATTAGCGGGGAGAAACAAAAACCGCTGATCATCGGCGAAGTTGGTTTTCGAAATAACAAAAGTTTATTCTATGATGTTACATTCGATCAGACACTCAAGAGCAAAGCCTCGGGATTATTGCTTTGGCAAATTTCGTTTCCGGGAAATCGTTTTGTAGATGCTTATTCATTCGATTGCACAACCGATCCGGCAATTTGTGGACTGATAAAAAGATATTCCTCACTATTTGAGAACCGGGACACAACTCAATTTTCCATTCCGAAAAGCTTCGAAGTAATTCAAAATTTTCCTAATCCGTTAGACAAGAGGTCGATGTTTACGTCGATGGTTACTTATCGAGTGCAATCCGAACGCTTTATATTGCTTGAGGTGTATAACGTTATCGGGCAACGGGTTACCGTTTTAGCCGACCACATCCATCCGGCAAGGGAATATTGGATATTATTTGATGGAAACGAGCTGCCGAGCGGGGCTTATTTCATAATGATGAGGCATAGCGGGGGCTATTCGGTTAAAAAAATTCTTCTTTTACGATGATTTTTACAAAAAAACCTTGACTTTATAAATACTCTTTATTATTTTGAACAAGATATTTGCAAAACTATAGATGCCCAAACTAACTATTGAAGAAATACACCAGAGGTTTGCTTCGTCAACCGAGTTCAACGAAATTTTTGATGCGTTTGAAGAGGCAGTAAACAGCAATATCGATGATTTGGAATTGTACCGATTATTGTTCTGGAACAGTTCGCTTTCACCCGACGAACTCTGCTTGTTCGGCGAAAAATTAGCTCAAGTTTTTCCACACATTGCTTACGATGTTTATATGTGGCTTGCGAAAGTTTTTGAAGTTACCTTCGCGATGTACGATAACTATGAACTCGCTCTCGTCTATTTTAACAAAGCTGCTAAAACAAAACCCGAAGTAGTTGATACTTACATCGCTGCAAGCGATTGCTACGAACCCGATTTGAATATCCCGCCGATTGATTACTTGCTCGAATTCGTAAAGCGAGGTTTGGATTATGTAAAAAATCCTGTTCAACTTTACAAACGACTTGCCGACCTTTACGAAAAAATCGGAGACGATGATCAATGCGAATACTACCGCCGTTTAGCTGAAGAAATCGGAGGCGGTTCTCCCGAAGAATGAAATCGCTAAAAGGTTACATTCTTATTTTAGGTGGAACAATTTTTTGGGGAGTGTCGGCAACCTTCGCGAAATTTCTTTTCGCCCGGCAACTCGAACCACTCATTCTCGTTCAAACACGGATTACTTTTTCTGCTATCCTGATGCTGGTTTATTTTCTTCTGTTCAAACCAAAATTTTTAAAAATTAAAAAATCCGATTTTTACATGTTCGCCCTCGTAGGTATCGTCGGCATTGCAATGTCGAACTTCACTTACTATTTCACGATACAGGAAATAAGTGTTTCCACTGCTATTTTGATTCAATATATGGCGCCATTATTAGTAATAATTTATGCGGCATTTACAAAAGAAGAATCTTTGGGATGGGTAAAAATTACAGCAGCCGCAATTTCCATCGGAGGAATTTATTTGACCGTTAGCGGAAAAGATTTCTCATTAACAAACGTCAGTCAAATTGGTTTGATAACAGGTGCGGCATCGGCGTTTTGCTGGGCGTTCACAAATGTTTATTTAAGACACGTGTTAAAACATTATTCTGTCTGGACAATTTTAGTCTATTCTTTTATTGCCGGATCAATATTTTGGTTGTTCATAAATCCACCGTGGAATTTGTATTCAGCAAACTACTCACCAGAAACCTGGATTATCTTTATTGGGTTTGCGATAGTTTCAGTCTTAATTCCGCACACATTATATTTTAACGGACTACGTTACATCACTGCATCGCGTGCCATAATTACCGGCACATTCGAACCGATTGTTGCGATAACAGCTTCTTTTATTTTGTTGGATGCATTTTTAACACCGATTCAGATTTTTGGTGCAGTGTTAGTAATTACTGCAATTGTCATTTTGCAGATTAAGAAGGAAGAAATACAAGAGGTGAATATTGAAGCGACATAATATAGTAACTGAAAGAAGAAAGAAGAAAATAGAAAATGTTTTAAAACACCGTCAGCCCGACCTGACAGTTGTAATGGAGAACATACACGACCCGCATAATGTGAGCGCCATACTTCGTTCGGCTGATGCAGTTGGAGTGGAGGAGGTTCAACTTGTTTACACTGTTGAAAAATTTCCGAAATTGGGGAAGAAGAGTTCAGCAAGTGCAACCAAGTGGGTTGATAGAAGAACGTTTGATTCGATTAAAGAATGCTACGCTAAATTGCACACCGAAGGATTTAAAATTTATGCAACTCACATGGGAAAGGACTCGAAATCGCTGTATCAGTTAGATTTAACAGGAAAAATTGCACTTGTGTTAGGCAACGAGCATCACGGTGTTTCGGACGAAGCTGCCGAATTAGCCGATGGCAACTTTCAGATTCCGATGGTCGGTATGATACAGAGTTTGAATGTTTCGGTTGCCTGTGCAGTTTCGCTTTACGAAGCGATGCGTCAGCGACTCGAAAAAGATATTTATAAAAAGCCCAAATTTAATTCGCGGCAATTAAAAAAAATGTTCGATGATTGGGCGAAGAGATAATAAATAAAGGGTAAAAATGGAGAATCAATATTATGGCAAGTGAAAAATTAAAAATCGGCAATGCAATGCCTTCTTTCAAAAGCTTACCGGCAACTGACGGAATGAAATACAGCAGTTCCGACTTTTCGGATAAGAAAATTTTAGTTGTAGTTTTTTCGTGTAATCACTGTCCGTACGTGAAAGCTTATGAAGAGAGAATGATTGTGTTTCAGAGAGATTATTCTGCAAAAGGTCTTCAGTTAATTGCGATAAACTCGAACGAAACTGTAAACTATCCTCAAGATAACTTCGAGGAGATGGTAAAAAATGCGAAGAAGAAAAACTTCAACTTCGTTTATTTAAGAGACGATGACCAATCCGTTGCCGATGTTTTCGGGGCGACGCATACGCCTGAGTTTTTTGTGTTTGACGAGGAAAGAAAACTCCGGTATCACGGCAAGTTGGACGACAACTGGCAAAATCCGGATGCTGTAAAAGAAAAATATTTACAGGATGCAGTAGATGCAATTTTAGCCGGGAAGGAAGTTCTGGTTCCGGAAACTTTTTCAATTGGCTGCACAATAAAGTGGCGCTGAAAATACTTCCGATTTCTGACCCTGCAACTTCCGATTTCTGACCTTGCGTAAGTTGAGAAGAAATCGGAAGTTTGACTGAGCGTTGCAGAGCCGATTTTTTTTTAGGTAGTCGGCTCTTTTGAATTTTTGCAATATTGCCATTCTCTCTTATTTTCCGTAAGTTTTGCATCATGAAAACACAAACGAGTATTTATCATATTTTAGCATGCTTACCGTATTTGATCTGATACAAAATAAAGCCGAATCTTGGATTGTTCAAGAAATGGGTAACAATCAATCCGTTATCGGTGGGTTGGTGAAGTACATTCGTGAACAAAAGAAACTACGCGAGCCACAGATGAAAGCAATCGAAGTTTATCTCTGGTTGAAATTTGTGGGACAAAATCAGAAACTATCTGAAATTGTTAAGCGTGGATTATTGCACGATTCAGAAAAAGCGAAGGAATACGAATATACTGCGAACTTCGAGGGTAATCATATAACGCACTTCCTTAATCAGTTTGCACAGGATAATGAACTGCCCAATCTTCAGAAAAAACTCTTAAACGATCCGCACGGAAAAGAATACAATTGGGAAAACATCCTACAGGAACTGCTTCACAATTTCGAGTATCCTAACTTTCTTTTCAGTTTGCCGATGGGAGCGGGAAAAACATATTTGATGGCGTGTTTCATTTATTTAGATTTATTTTTTGCCAATCTTTACAAGTCCGATAAACGTTTTGCACATAATTTTGTTGTTTTTGCTCCGCAGGCTGCTAAAACAGCAATTCTCCCATCACTACAAACTATCAAGAATTTTCACCCTGAATGGATATTACCGGCGAAAGAAGCAGAGCGCCTCAAGCAAATTATTCATATCGAAATACTCGACAGCCTCAGTTCAAAACGCAGAGATAAACTTCACGGCAACAATCCGAACCTTGAAAAGGTTAATAGGATTACACAGACGAAGGATTTCGGATTGGTATTTATCACGAACGCTGAAAAAGTTGTGCTTGAGCGGATTGACCCGAAGGATCAATTCTTTCTTGATGAAACAAACGCGTTCTATGATGCGAAGAAAGCCGCAGAGATACGCCGAACAAACGAACTGCGCGAGCGGATGTCGCAAATTCCATTCTTGAGCGTCGTGTTGGATGAAGTTCATCATACATACGGAAGCAATGGCGACGGAGAAAAGAAACTGCGTCTTGCGGTGAATGTTCTGAATCAGCATGGAAACGTAGTGAGTGTATTAGGAATGTCCGGTACTCCGTACATTCGAAACACTGTTAAAATTGGCGAGGCAACAATCAAGCTAAATCAAATTCAGGATGTGGTGTATAATTTCTCTCTTGCTGATGGTATTGGAAAATTCCTCAAGATACCTGAAATAAAGAGTGTAAATATCCGGGAAAGCGAATTCCTGAAAAAAGCATTATCGGAGTTTTTCGATGACTTTGATTTTACATACAAGAACGGAACGAAAAGTAAGATTGCATTCTATTGTCCTTCAATTAAGAAACTCAACGAAGATGTGCTGCCTGTTATACAAGAATGGTATAAAAAGTATCGCAAAGGAAAAGATCACGAGATATTCCGGTTCTATGCAGGTGTGAAAAAGGACGATAAGAAGTACGAATTGCCCAGAGAGAATCTTGCCATCTTCAACAATTTAGACAAACCTTATTCCGATAAGCGGGTTGTTCTGTTAGTGGCAATCGGAACGGAAGGATGGGATTGTAAAAGTCTGACGGGTGTTGTTCTCCCACGACAAACGACAACGAAAAACTTTGTGCTTCAAACTACCTGCCGCTGCCTGCGGGAGGTTGATGACAGCTCAAAGGAAAAAGCGCTAATTTACTTGGAACCCGGCAATTACGAAACCCTCGACACTGAACTCAAAGAAAATTACAACCTTTCTATAAACGATTTGAAACTACGGGATGAGATGGCTGTGCCTGTGCGAGTCCGAAAACCAAAACTTGGTAAATTGAAATATAAACAGGTAATTAAGAAATTTGAACTTGTTTGTAAAACGGAACGAACTGATTACAAGACAAATTTGCTTGCATTCGATTTTCTTAAAATCATGAAAGCATTTCCGTACGACCCAACACAGCAATCGGCAACTATCGGAAAATCAGGACTAACTGGAAAAATCTCTGAAACACTTACGCCATTAGTTACAACTGAATATACATTTGAAGATTTCGTGTATGATGTTGCAAGAGGAACATACGGCAGAATCACAGAGCACGAACTTTTTATTAATCATGAAAAAGAACTCAAACAAATCTATGCTCAGATTGAGAATTATATTGCATGGGTTTCTATACATCCAAATCTTTCGCTTTACGATGTAGCAAGACAGATTGCCAATTGTTTTGCAGATGAGATTTTTTACAAAGTTGATCATATCACAGAGGATACAGAAATAGAACTTTTAGAATGGGATATGAATCCACCTGCTCATATCCCTTACGGAAGCGGAACGTTCGTTCCTTCCATCGCGAGGAATGATGTTTTACGATTACGGAAACATCCAAATCGGTTAGATGAAGATTTTGAAGAAACCGGGTTGGATAAAAACGACATCAGCTTCAATTATATTCCGTACCGGATGGATTCGGACTTTGAACGGAATGCACTGCTCGATATGCTTCAGGTGGGAGAATTGAAAGACCTTGAGCTGTACTACAACGGATACAAAGACGACCGGCTGCAAAACTTTTTCATTAAAACAGATATCGGAAATTATACACCCGACTTTCTTGTGTTGAAACGGCAACAAGGAAAACGCAGCGGCGAAATAACCAAGGTGCTGATTTTAGAAACGAAGGCGCGAACCTACTACAACGATGAATTCAAGCGGAAAGAAAAGTTCGTGAAAGAAATTTTTCTCAAACATAATCCGCAGGTACACTATGAACGGTTCATTGATGAAGACGGAAAAAACAATTTCCACGTACACCTTGAAACCTTGAAGAAACTATTAATCAATTTTTGATAAAACTATGAAAAAACCACGAACATATAATTTGACTCCGGCAAAAGGACAGGCGCTATTGAATTTTCAAGGAAGGCGAATGCCCGATTCCGTGGACCTGTATGAAACAGAAGTAATTGAAGAAGTGCGACAGAAAAAGCAGGCAACCCTGCTTGATGGTGAAAAACAACAAGAGCTCAATGCTGATTTTCGTAACCTCGTTATACACGGTGATTGTCTTTCTGCGTGTGCCTATCTTAAATCTGAGAACATCAAGGTGGACTTGGTATATATTGATCCACCATTTGCGAGCGGCGCTAACTACGCAAAGAAAATTTATTTGCGTAATGGAGGAAAGACGCCATTTGATAGCGACGATACTAGCATAGGCGAAGAGATTATGTACGGCGATATATGGCAAAAGGAAGATTATCTCAACTGGCTATACGAGAGGTTGCTTGCAATACGGGATGTAATGAGCGAGACTGCAAGTATTTATGTTCATCTGGATTGGCATATCGGACATTATGGTAAAATTCTTATGGACGAAATCATCGGTGAGGATAATTTTCGGAATGAAGTTATTTGGTATTATCCCAATAAAATTCCTGACAAAAGAAAACCCCTATTTACGAATTGTTCAGATTTTATTTTGTTTTATTCAAAAAGTGATGAACAAATTTTTAATATTCTCTATAGGGATATTAAACCACACAAAAGAGCAAAGGAAGTAAAAATTAATGGAATAAAACAAAGTGTAAGGGACGAAAATGGAAATGTTGTTTATGCAGAATATGACAAGTCTATGTTGGATAATGTTTGGAACATTCCTTCTCTAGCTGGTTCATCAAAAGAGAAACATGAAATTGACTACACTACACAAAAACCCGAATTATTATTAAAAAGAATAATTGAAGCAAGTAGTAATACTGGAATGATCATTGCTGATTTCTTTGGTGGAAGTGGAACGACAGCTAAAATTGCACACGACTTTGGAAGAAGATTTATTACGTGTGACGTTGGCATCAACGCCATCCAAACTTCACGTGATCGATTGAGGAAAGCAGGTGCAGAGTTTGATATTTTGAAAATTAATGACGGCGTGCGTCTCTTCAGAAACCCAGCTCAAACCACAGAGAAAATTTTTACGCTCATTGATGGTTACAAGAATCGAACCGATTTGGGGCTCGGTGAATTTTGGGATGGCGGTATAGCCGGAACCAAAGGAGCGTTTGTCCCCGTTAAGTTTATCGGCTTGGATAAAAAGCTTACAAAACAGCTTGTTGATGTTATCCTTGAAGAAATTTATCAAGTCGAAGAATCCTCGGATGATGCAGAAGGCGTGAAAATTATTTACGCCACAAAAGATTTGGATATCGATCAGCATTATATCAACGCTGAGTTGCGCAAGAGCGGTAAATCCACACTCAAAGTTGATCTCGTCAGTCTCGATGAACTCCTTGGGCAGAAAGCAGAAGCACTCTTCACACCGGATAGTGCCGAAATCGAAATGAAGAAAGATGGAAAGTATTGGAAGGTGGAAATCAAACGATACTTCAGCAGCTATTTGAAATCCAAGATTGACGAGTTCAATGCAAAGAAAGTGAAGAAAGATGAAAAGGAAGAACTCTTTGAAAACGGAACAACGGAAGAAGAAAAGCAAAAGAAGTTTACGCCAATCAAAATCAGCAAAAACGGTTTAGAGCTAATCGAGAGCGTGCAGTTTGATACGATCTTAAAGAAAAACGTTTGGACAAGCAATTTAGATTTGGAAGACAAGGCGGGAGTAAAAGAGAAAATAAAAGGAGTTTATCGTCTAACAACGGATAAGTTTAGAATGAAGATACGAAATATAGCTGGGGATGAGATTGTGATAGAAAGTGCAGATATATAAAGGAGGATAGATATGGAAAATAAGAAAATCGCTTTATTTAAAGGAAGACAAATCCGGAGAAAAATTTATAACAATGAATGGTGGTTTGTGGTTGAGGATGTTGTTTTAGCATTAATCGACTCGAGTGATCCAAAACAGTATATACAACGTATGAAACAACGCGATCCCGAGCTGTCCAAAGGGTGGGTACAATTTGTACATACCCTTGAAATAACGACGGAGGGAGGTAAACAAAAAATGAATTGTGCTAATACCGAGGGCATTTTCCGCATTATCCAATCCATCCCATCACCGAAAGCCGAGCCGTTTAAACGCTGGTTAGCGAAAGTCGGTTACGAGCGTGTTCAGGAAATCGAAAATCCGGAATTGGCAATAAAACGGACAAGAATGCTCTACAAGCTAAAAGGTTACCCCGATGACTGGATAGAAAAACGGATGCGGGGAATTGCAATCCGTGAAGAACTTACAGACGAATGGCAAAAGCGTGGGGCTGAAGAACAAAAAGATTATGAAATTTTGACTGCCGAAATATCGAAAGCAACTTTCGGGGTTACGCCATCGCAATATAAAAAACTGAAGAGACTAAAACGGGAAAACCTCCGCGACCACATGGACGACCTCGAATTGATTTTCACGATGTTAGGTGAGCGGGCAACAACTGAAATACACCGGACAGAAAATTCGCACGGTGTTCCAAAATTAAAATCGGATGCAAAAGCCGGCGGAGATATCTCCGGCGGTGCAAGGAAAAAATTGGAAAAACGGTTGGGCAAATCTATCGTTTCAAATAAGAACTACTTGCCAAAATCAAAGCGGCGGAAGTTACCCCGTTAGATTTCATGAAAGGAGTACAAAGTAATGCGGCTAAAGCCATTTTCAGTTGCCTAAATGCAACTGAAATAAATATTTGAAAGCATCTATCGCATTAAAGAAAAAGAAAAGAATATCGGCTTCAGCCACATAATTCATATAGCACGAAAAAAAATAGAAATTATTAATTTAAAAACTCAAAGGAAAAACTATGGAAGAATCAAAACAGAATGCACAACCGGTAATCAGCGAATTTAAAGGCAAACCAACTATCCGCATACCAATCGTTGACGATCCATCCCCCGATACGACGTGGCATTGGTTTACATTCGGAAAAAGTAAAGCGAAAGCTATTGTGAAGTTCTATGATGCGATAAAAAAGTTTGCAGAAGAATAAAATATTTTTGCAATTCACTCCAAATATTCATATATTTTCAAAGTTTTTTTATGAAAATTAATTACAATTCACATATAAATATCAAATTTGGAGTCGTTTCTGAATGCTAACTGACTTCGGTCGTGTGCTATTATTCTTTATTATCGCTGGGATTTTTGTTACTTTAGGTTTGGTTACCGCTTGGATTGTTCGTCCGAAACGACCGTATCCCGATAAACTAACAACTTATGAATGCGGCGAAGACCCGGTTGGTTCACCTTGGGTTAAATACAACATCCGCTTTTATGTTGTTGCTCTCATCTTCCTTATCTTTGAAGTCGAAATCCTTTTCCTCTTCCCTTGGGCGCTCGTGTATCAGGACTTAGGACTTTTTGCATTCATCGAAATGGTAATTTTTCTTGTAATACTATTTGTTGGCTACGCCTATGTTTGGGTGCGAGGCGACTTGGATTGGGATAGACCCGAACCGGATATTCCTTTCATCACTTCCCTTAATAAAAACAATCCTGATGGGACTTTTAGATAAACGTTTTGAAAATAGCAATATAGTTATTACGACTCTGGACGATTTGCTTAACTGGGCAAGACTCTCGTCGTTGTGGTATATGCAATTCGGACTTGCTTGTTGTGCAATCGAGATGATGGCAACGGGTGCATCGCATTACGATTTGGATAGGTTCGGAGCAATGCCGCGTGCAACGCCGCGCCAAGCGGATGTTATGCTTGTAACCGGAACAGTTTCGATTAAAATGGCTGAGCGAATAAAACGATTGTACGATCAAATGGCTGAACCACGTTACGTAATCTCGATGGGAAGCTGTGCTAATTGCGGCGGTCCCTATTGGGAACACGGCTATCACGTTCTTAAAGGTGTCGATCGTGTTATACCTGTGGATGTTTATATTCCCGGCTGTCCACCACGCCCCGAAGCGCTCCTCGAAGGACTTATAAAACTTCAGGAGAAGATTCGAAAATCAAGCTTATTACAAAATCCGAAATTTAAAATTTAAAAATGTCTCCACAAGAAATATTAAATAAACTTACCGAAAAATTTGCTGATGCAATTGTTGAAGCAAAAGTCGAAGGTGTTCTGGAACCGTACGCAAAATTGAAAGTTGAATCGATTCGGGAAATCTCTTCCTTAATGCGGGATGATTCTGATTTACAATTCGATACACTTATGTGTTTGAGTGGAATGGATTATGGGAAAGGAATTTTAGGAGTTGTTTATAATTTAGGGTCGATTGCAAAAAAACATAAATTCACGCTCAAGGTTGAAGTGCCTGTCGATGCCCGCCTGAACGGCGTAGTCGGGCAGGCTGCCAATGTTCCTTCGGTAGAATCGGTGTGGCGAACAGCCGATTGGCACGAACGCGAAGCATTCGATTTGTTTGGAATTGTATTTACCGACCATCCCGATTTACGCAGAATACTTTTGCCGGATGATTGGGAAGGATATCCTTTACGGAAAGATTATCAGGTTCAAGAATTTTATCACGGTATGAAGGTACCATATTAATATGGCAGAATTGATTCAAACTCAGGATAGAAAACTCCGTACCGAAGAAATGGTAATCCAGATGGGACCTCAGCACCCGTCAACGCACGGTGTTCTCAGGTTGGAAGTTACTGTCGAAGGTGAAATAGTTACACACGTAAAGCCCTACATCGGTTATTTACACAGATGTTTTGAAAAACATGCTGAACAAATGGGCAACTATTCGCAAGTGATTCCTTATGTTGACCGGATGGATTATGTTGCTGCAATGTCGATGGAGTGGAGTTACGTTTTGGGGATGGAGCGGATGTTAAGCATTCAAATCCCCGAGCGAGTTGAATACATAAGAGTTATTATGGCTGAACTTCAGCGGATTGCTTCGCATACAATTGCTATCGGAACTTTCGGACTCGATTTAGGTGCGTTTACACCGTTCCTGTTTTTACTACGCGACCGTGAAATGATTTTAGAAATTTTCGAACGGACTTGCGGCGCTCGTCTATTATATAACTATTTTTGGATAGGCGGACTTTCGCACGACGTCCCTCTCGATTTTGTCGATAGAACTCGTCAGTTTTGCACTCAATTCAAAAAAACAATTGTAGAAGTAAACAACTTACTATCTTACAACGAAATTTTTATCAAGCGGACAGCGAACGTCGGAATTTTACCGGCTAATGTTGCGATTAATTATGCATCATCGGGACCTGTACTTCGTGGTTCAGGAGTAGATTGGGATTTACGGCGCGACGATCATTACAGCATTTATAACCGTTTCGATTGGCAGCCACAAATCGGTAAAGGTGAACGTGGAACTGTTGGCGATTGCTGGGACCGTTACATCGTCCGTTGCCGCGAGATGGAACAAAGTGTAAAAATTATTGAGCAGGCGATTGAACAATTGCCCGACGGTGATGTTCAGTCTGCAATTCCAAAACGTATTCGTCCGAATGCAAGCGAAATTTATGTGCGCACCGAAGCTCCACGCGGCGAATTAGGTTTCTATATTGTTAGCGACGGTTCAGGATCGCCGTACCGCGTTAAAGGCAGGTCGTCGTCGTTTGTGAACCTATCGGTTCTACCCGAAATTACTCGCGGTTATATGATTGCTGACCTCGTTGCAATTTTAGGCAGCATTGATATTGTGTTAGGTGAAATTGATAGATAAATGGAGTAATGGAGTATTGGAGTAACTGAATAATGAAAATTAAACAACATAGAGATAAATTAAAAATCATAAATCTGAAATCCCCGCCTGCGTGTAATCAAACACACTTCGGCGGGCAGGCGAAATCCGAAATTTAAAGGATGGATAAATTTTTAACCGACATATTAGGAAGCGAAATATTTGCATACATAATAATCGCGATATTGCCGCTTGTATTTATCGTTCCTTATGCATTGTTTGCAGTATGGCTTGAGAGGAAACTTTCAGCATTTATGCAAGACCGGTTAGGTCCGATGTACACCGGCGGCTGGCACGGATGGGCACAGACAGTTGCCGATATCCTCAAACTTATTCAAAAAGAAGATATCGTTCCATCGGCAGCCAATAAAATACTTCATTTGATTGCTCCGTTTTTGGTGTTCATCGGTTCGTATGCCGCATTCGCAGCAATTCCGTTCAGTAGCGAATATATCGGCAGTCATCTCAATTTGGGTATTTTCTTTATTATTGCAGTATCGTCACTTGTGGTAGTCGGTTTGTTGATGGCGGGCTGGGCTTCGAATAACAAGTGGTCGCTCTTGGGCGCCATGCGTGCGGCTGCTCAAATTGTTAGTTACGAAATT
This sequence comes from Bacteroidota bacterium, assembly GCA_030682385.1. Lineage (GTDB taxonomy): Bacteria > Bacteroidota > Ignavibacteria > UBA10030 > BY39 > JASEGV01. The sequence goes on along the minus strand of JAUXOG010000128.1, from coordinate 748 downwards.
CCGACTGCCCTCGCATTGCTCGCTGTAATTATGATTGCCGGAACTTTGAATCTTCAGGAAATTAATCACATGCAAAGCGGTTGGTTCTGGAATTGGTTTATCTTTGCAAAGTTTCCATTCGTCTTTATCGCATTTTTAATTTACTTCGTAGCATCACTTGCCGAAGTCAACCGGACTCCTTTCGATATTCCCGAAGCTGAATCCGAACTCGTTGCCGGTTACCACACCGAATACACCGGGATGAAATTCGCAATGTTCTTTTTAGCTGAGTATGCAAATATGTTTGCCGTCTCGGCGATTGCCGCGGCAGTTTTTCTCGGTGGCTGGAACAGTCCGTTTGGCGATTTTATGAGTGGACCAATCTGGGGCGTGTTCTGGTTTGTTACAAAGGGCATGTTCTTTATCGTTGTTCAAATGTGGCTGCGATGGACCTTGCCGCGTACGCGTGTTGATCAGTTGATGTATATTTCGTGGAAAGTCTTAACTCCGTGGGCATTTGTTTGTATTTTCGGAATTGGACTATGGATTATGTTACAATAGGGCATCTCTAAAAACTTGAATTAAGGACTAAAGTCCGCAGAGATTAGTATGTTTTTGTAACCCCACGCTTAAGAGACTGTGTGATAATACCGAACTCACCCTAAATCCCTCTCTTACGAAGAGAGGGACTTGCTGAATCTGAGTTCAATTCTCCCCTTCTCTTTTTAAGAGAAGGGGTCGGGGGATGAGTTCCTACAGTTATCACACG
>JAUXOG010000048.1 GCA_030682385.1 Bacteroidota bacterium | reverse complement strand
TCCTAATATTCACTTTCTCTACTTCTCTGAGTCAAATTATTAATGACGAACGGATGCAGCTTTACGATGTTGAAGCTTATACGTTATCGCTTAAACTAAATCTCACTGAACAGAATCTAACTGGGCGAGTTCGTGTCGTTTCAAAAACATTGAAGCCATTATCGACATTTGTTTTATCGGCATCGAACAAAACAATCACAGTCGATTCTATCAAGAACGATCGGAATGAAAAATTAAAGTTTTTACACTCGGCCGATCACATTTCAATTAGTTGCAACAAAAAATTTCCGGAAGTAATAAACGTAGAAGTTTTCTACAGAGCCATATCTGATTTCCATGGTGAATTTGATAATGGAGGTGTCTTCTTTTCAGGTTCAAAAGCTGCAACAAGCAGTCAGCCATTCTTTGCACGTAAATGGTTCCCTTGCAAAGACGACCCATCAGATAAAGCAACTGCTATTATAAATATTACTGTCCCCGACACGCTTACAGTTGCTTCTAATGGTGTTCTGAAAAATATTTTTCAGAATACAGATGGGACAAAAACTTTCCGATGGGAAACGAACTATCCGATTGCACCTTATTTAATTTCTTTTGCCGTTGGGAACTATGTATTGGTTGAGGATAGCTTTACATCCATTAATGGAAAAAATTTGCCCATCACTTATTATGTATTTCCTGAATACTTAGAAAACTCTAAAAATGATTTTCGGAACACAAAAAATATGTTGAAGTTTATGGAAGAAAAGTTTGGTGAATATCCTTTCGTCAGCGAAAAATATGGAATCGTTCTCGTCCCCGGTGAATTGATGATGGAAAACCAGACAATTTCAAGCATCAAAGAAGATTTGATTACTGGAACTGGCGAAGTTGAACAATTTTTAATTCACGAACTTGCTCATCAGTGGTTCGGAAATATGATTACACCGAAAAGCTGGCATCACATCTGGCTTAACGAAGGTTTTGCAACTTATGCGCAAGCTCTTTATTACGAATACTATTTAGGCAAAAAATGGTATCATCACATTATGAATAGTTTTATGGAAACAAAGCAAGGTATATTTGCCGGTTCTCTAATCGGGCAATCAGATACTTCTTTCGCTGATATGTTTGCGGAGCGGACTTATATTAAAGGCGCCATCGTTCTTCATATGCTTCGAAAAGTTGTTGGCGATTCTGCATTCTTTAAAATCCTAAAAAACTATACTACGAATAATAAGTACAAATATTCAAATGTAACGACTGAAGATTTTATTTATGAATGCGAAAATGTTCATCAACAAAAATTAAATTGGTTCTTCGATCAGTGGGTGTCCGCAAATATAGATACGATAGATAGACCGACGCTCTCTTACAAATGGAATTCAGAAAAAAAGAATGACGGCTATAAACTTTCGCTGACAATTAACCAACGAAGTTCCCATCTGTATTTATTCAAGCTGCCGATGGAAGTTAAGGTCTCATCGGCTTCCGACACGACCCTTTATAATATCATAATAGATAAGGATTCGGAAATTTACTATTTTGATTTAAAAACTCAACCACTAAATGTTGAGTTAGACCCAAATAATTGGGTTTTTAAAGCATTGATAAAGGAAGATTGAATATGGAGAATAAAAAACTAATTACGACTTTACAAAAAACTTACAAACGCGAAATGAACGGGGCAAAAATTTACCGCGAGCTTGCTGAACGTGAATCTCTGAAAGAAAGAAAAGAAATATTGAGCCGCCTCGCTGAAGCCGAAGAAAAACACGCTGAAAAATGGAAGAACCGTTTAACTGAGTTGGGTGGAGAGATTCCTAAGAACATCGAAACTACTATCGGAAAAATAAGACGCTGGCTTTTGATTAGAACAGGGACAAAAAACGCAATACGCCGACTCGAAGAGGCAGAAAATAATGACTCCGAATCGTATCAGAAAGAAGCAAAAGTATTCACCGACCGCAAAGATGTTGAAGCAATAAAGGAAGTTGAGCAGGAAGAAAAAGTTCACTCGAAAATCTTACATTCTATAACCGAACCGGAACACCCGCAAGGCACACTCGATAAATTGTTAAGCCGCGAGAAATGGCATACACACGGTGTGGGCGGTTGGGTCGGGCAAGCTATATACGGAGCAAACGACGGATTGGGAGCAGTGTTTGGAATCGTTTCCGGAATGGCGGGCTATTCCGGTGGCAGCGATGTCGTTTTAATCGCCGGAGTAGCGGCTGCTTTAGCAAGCTCACTCTCGATGGGTTCGGGGGCTTATCTCGCACGAAAATCGGAAAAAGAGGTTTACCAAGCCGAAATTGAAAGAGAACGAAAAGAAATTGAAGAAAATCCTGAAGAAGAACGGGAAGAGCTTTCTCTGTTTTACCAGTTAAAAGGATTCGACAAATACGAGGCAGATAAATTAGCTGATAAGCTGTCGGAGCAACCCGAACAAATGGTGAAGGTTTTAGCAAGTGAGGAATTGGGACTTTCGGAAACAACATTTCCTAATCCAATCAGAGAAGCTTTTTCTGCTGGAATATCTACAGCAATTGGTGGAATAATTCCGGTAATTCCTTTTATGTTTACAACGGGACTTAATGCTGTAATTATTAGTTTGGCAATTAGCACTTTAGCACACTTTGCCATTGGAGTTTTAAAAACAATCGTTACAGGAAGAGGTTGGTTTAAGAGTGGTTTAGAAATGACGGCTGTCGGTATTGTAACTGCTGCCATTGCTTATGGTTTAGGTACTTTATTAAGTCCTGAAGGACATCTAATTCCATAAAATTTGTTTTGGAATAAAATATTTCTTTGCTATATTGTAACGAAAGCAAGGCAACACACGATCTTGATTATTAGTTTGGTGTACCGAAAATAATTTTATTTTTATACAAACAATTGGAGAGAACAATGAAAAAACTATTTATCTTCACAACAGTTGTTTTAATTGCATTATTTGTTTGGAGCGTTGAAGGTGGTGTCGATGCTCAAAAGCAAAAAACTATTTTCGACTTTAAAAAACAATCTTCTCCTCAATCACCATTAATTATCGACCGTAAAAAGATGGATGTGAACCGGATTTCTGCTTGGTTCAGAAACGATGGTGAATTTTTTAGCGACCACGCAACAACTGGTCCGGGTTTTGAGTGGCCCAAAGGCAGTGGACTGAGTGCAATATTTTCATCAGGTTTATGGATTGGAGCAAGGGTTCAAAGCGGTTCTATTAAAGAAACACGTGTTGCAACTGTCGGACATTTCGGTTCTGAGTATCGCCCCGGTCGTATTATGCCTGATGGTCCTGCAGAAGATTTTACACTTCCGCATTTAAAAATTTATCAGGTTCGACCATTGCTCGATACACCAAATTCAAATCCCGATTATGCCGAATGGCCCGTTGCTCAAGGTGCGCCGTGGATTGATACGGATGGTAACGGGATTTGGAATCCTAACATCGATAAAATCGGTATTCGTTGGCCCTCAGGTCCCGAATATCCGCATACGATTCAATTCTATGTGTATAATGATGCTGATTCAGCAAAACATACATGGATTTGGGGTCGCTCAAAACCTCTCGGTGTTGAAGTCAGACAAACTAACTGGGCATATCAAGGTGGAATTGGTGACATACATTTTCTTCGTTTTCAAATCTATAATAAGAGTAATAATATTTTAGACAGTACTTATCTAACGTTATGGTCAGACCCTGACCTCGGCAACGCTTTCGACGACTATGTTGGTTGCGATACTACTACTGATTCACGGGGCAAGTCGCACAATTTGGGGTATGCATATAACGGTACAAATAGCGACGGGGAATACGGGACTACGCCACCCGCCGTTGGTTTCAAACTTATGCAAGGGCCTCTCGTGCAAGGCAGCCTCAGCGACACAGCTATCGCATTTGGGAAAAAATGGGCTGGATTTAAAAACGGTAAAATATCTTCATTCAATTTCTTTTGCAACCCCGGCCAAGGTGGTTGTATCATTCCCGATTGGTACGACCCCAGTCGATTTACACAAACTTACAATGTAATGCGTGGCTTAACTGCAACAGGCAAACCATGGGTGGATCCTAATGGCGATACAACAAAGTTCGTATTTGCGGGAGATCCAGTTTCAGATTTAGGTTGGACGCATAAAAATGTTTTACCACCGTCAGATGTCAGATTTACGATGCCAACCGGTCCGCTCACCTTAGCACCAGGTGATTCACAAGAAGTAATCTATGCAGTCATCATTGATAGAGGGGCAAATAATTTAAACAGCATAACGCGACTTAGAATCTTATCTGAACGCGTTAATCTTGCGTATGAAAACAGTTTCAAAAATATTCCGTTTGCCTCTTTAATATCTCCAAATATATACTCTCCCCCTTTTCTTATAAATGCTTCTGTAAAAGATGCTATTCAAGTTGTTGCAACGCTCACAAGCCATTCAGGTGCAATTTTAGGAACAGCTACTCTTTATGACGACGGCTTGCACGACGATAGTTCAGCTAGCGATAATATATGGGGTAATTGGCTTCATTCAAATTTGGATTCTGCGGCGGCAATGTTGAGTTTGACGATTACTTATTCTAACAATCAAACATTAGAATGGCGGAATTTGTTAACTGGAATTACTACCATAGGTAGAATAAAAATTAATGATTTTCAAATTACAGCAGATCATATTAATAACGATGGAATACCAAATCCGGGAGAGGATATTAGGTTTAAATTAAAACTTCAAAATTATACAGATTATAATGTTAGTAATATTTCCATCAATCAATACAAGATTGAAAGTCCATACATTTCATCGGTTTGGACAGGGGGTAGTAAAATAGAATCCATCCCTCCTCAAAGTACCACCAATTGGGTGCCCGACTACTATTTTTCTTTTGTCATCAATAAAAATACACCCACACCACATACCGCAAAAATTATATTTCAATTTAACGATGATAAGGAGAACAGTTGGCTTGATACGCTAAGTTTTTTAGTGGAAAAATTTACTTATCCTCCCATCGAAACATTCACGACGCCTGTTGCCGGAAGTTCCGAAGGATTGTTCGGAATAAGATTAGTGGATTACAGTCGATTAAAAGATGATGATTACAAAAT
>JAUXOG010000043.1 GCA_030682385.1 Bacteroidota bacterium | reverse complement strand
TCAAGCAGTTCACGTAGTCCAATGCGTTCCACTAGCTCTTGAACAATACGCATCCCTCCCCATGGACTGACTTGTTTATTGCTAAATTCATATGGTAACAATTGAACGCTTTTAGTGTCTGTTTTCATATCCGTATCTGCTTTCGTTTCTTTCAGTTAATCCAATTTAACTCTTTCTATTGAATTTTTCAGGATTATTTCATTATTTGGTAACTCTGGATCCACTGGACCTATTATATTTGTATTTATATCTACAATAGCTGGAGAAAGAAGTGTATCGGATGTAACACCATCCAAAGGAATATTATTTGGTAAATAAAATAGCCTATTACGAATTAGGTTAGGAACACGTTTAAGTTCGTGCCAGATACGATATACTTTTCCATTTATATCTTCTTCAGGATTAACCCAAATATTATCATCAATGTCTGGATGCCTGTATTTCACTCCGCTGTCAATTATTCCTAATATTATCGATGAGTTTCCAGTAGTAATATGCCAAGCATTTGTAATGTTTATTTTCATAAGATTCCATTGGTCTACGAAAAAAAAGTCTTTAGGTATTAATACTAAAAATTTCCCAATGGCATCGAATTCAACAACATCGAACAAATTACTTTCTTCAAGAATTTTTGCGGTTTCGAATGGATTGCTGGTTGAGTCAATTGTTAATACATAATATCCATTTAAAAATCTATTACTGCCAATTAAAATACCGTTTAAATTTAAGTTTTTAAAATTATAATTTTCTAAATATCCTTTGTCTTTTAAACGTACGATTAAACGAGTGGGTACTATTTCATCCCCCTTTTTACCTTCAAAGTAGGGATACCATTTTCCTTCAATAATTTTGTATTCTTTACCTTGTATATTTTGTATTTCGATTTGAGCAAAAATATTTTCTTCAAAAAAGCGTGATGTAAAGATTGCAAAAATAATTAACATAAATAAATTAATTTTTTTTATGATAAAAACACCTTTCATATATTATTGTTAAAAGTATCTTTTGAAAATTCCAGAATAACCAGTTTTTGATGCATGTGTATATATGATTCGCTTTTCCCAATCAACAGTGAGTGAAGATAAACTTGAACTTCCTTCCGGGGGTAAAATCTTGTTTAATGTTTCACCAGCATCGGTCGTATGATAAAGCCGTGAACCAGCAGCAAAAAATTCATCTCCGTTTTCTGGATTTATTTCAATACAAGAAATTGACTTCATACCATCTTCTCTACGATCAAATATAGTTTCCACGTTCGCACCATGGTCAGTAGTTCTTATAAGGTGACCAATCATTGCTATATACATTGTACTATCTTTTATCGGGTCAATTGCGATATCATTAACCATTAAACCATTAAAATCATATGGTTCGGGTAAAAACATGGAAATCCAATTGTCTCCAAAATTCGTAGAATATGATAAGTATGGCATCATAAAGGGAGTTTCTCCTCCAATCCAAATTATGTTGTTATTTTTAACATCATTTTTCATTGTTTTAATCTCTCCCCAGGTAACACCACCTCGTAACCAACTTCTGCCATTATCTATACTTCTGTATGTACCCCATGAAATATTAACAATAATGACATTTGGATCATAAATTCCTAAAAACCTATCTACTTTTGTACTTATTCTAAGGTTATTAAAAATAATTCCACTATCTGATGGAGTCCAATTTATTCCAAAATCAGAAGATCTGAAAATTCCAGTTTCTTCAACATCTCTCTGCGCTGTTCTGATTCCAACAAATATTTCATTACTAGGCTTATGATAATAAATGTCCATAACTCCACGATAATCATAAGTTGTATCAGCGAATCCAAGATATTCCCACTGCGAATTTTCTAGTATTAAATTTAACCGGTATAAACCATCTTTTCCAGCACAGGCGAAAAGATAATCATCTATCAATTTTAATCTTGCAGGTTTGCCTAGTCCCAAGTATTCCCATTCTTTTGCTTCAGAAAGCATAATATTTAATGTCGTATCACCGCTTATATATACTTTATTAATAGTTAAATCATTTACTCTTGGATATGTTGTGTTTTCAATATTCCTTAATCGCACAATATAAATTGTTGTGTCATTAGCTTTACTGTTTGAATTTTCAAAATTTTTAAAATGTACGGGATAAGCCGGCATAGTTATACCTTCTAAGTAAAGCATCTTCTTTATTTTTGCTCTATCGTCGCTTTTTATTTTATAAAAGTATATCCCGCTGCTAACTTTTTTCCCAAAATTATCCTTTCCGTCCCAAATTACATTATTAAACCCTTCCTGAATTTCGCTTGTAATAAGTGCTCTAACTTCCTGCCCCAAAATGTTGTATACTTTTATAGTAACATCATTATGTTTGGGAATTTTATATGAAATAACTGTCTTCTCTGAAAACGGATTTGGATAATTTTGATACAACTTTATTCCATCAGGATGATTATCATCGGATTCATCAACTCCAGTTGTTATTGATATTTTGTATCTGCCAAGCGAATCTGTTAATGTTATATATTGTAAAGTTGGAATATTTTTATTTACAAATTCAATTCTACAGTTCTGAACCGGCTGGTTATATGTTGTTGTGATTGTGCCTTTAATGTCTTGAGAAAATAAATTTTGGCTAAAAAAATAAGTAATAACAATTGTGATTGAGAGATAAATTTTGTTTTTCATAAGAACCTCTAACTTTTTTTACAGGAACTTAAAATATTTTTTCAGTTTAATTTTGCCTTCGCGTTATCTTTGTGGCTATATAAACATATTACCTCTAATAATCAAATTTTTAACCTCAAAAACTACTATCAAAAAAAAACGGTGTGATTTATGTCAAAGCAAAATAACTTATAAGAAATATTTTACGAATGGTTTTCAATAACCAACCTATAAATTCAGCATCTCAAAGGGATAGATATTCATCCGTCACCCGGCGGATTCGATATTGAGATATAAAGAATTCTACAAGCTAGTAATTGAAAAGTTAAAACAACTCCAGCCAACTGAATCGGATTAACTATCCGATTTTTTGATAGTAAATTTAAAAGTACTCCCCTTGCCGTATTCGCTTTCGATCCAAATTTTACCTTTGTGCGCTTCAATTATTTCGCGACAAATCCACAAACCCAATCCTGTGCCTTTGATATGTTTAGAGTCCGGTTCATCGACACGGGAAAATTTTTGAAATAATTTGTCCTGATACTCAGATTTAATTCCGATACCCTCATCGGAGATAATAAACAGAATTTCATCTCCATCCTGCTCAACCACGTTGATGGTTACTTTTCCACCAGCCGGTGAATATTTTATTGCATTAGACAGGAGATTTTGAACAACCTGCCTGAGTTTCGGATGATCTCCCTTAATAAACGACGCATTTGGATCAATATTGTAAGTAATAGTGTGCCTGTTTGATGTTCGCACCGAAACCAACGCATCCTGAATGAGCCGTTCGACATTCACAACTTTGAAAGCAATACTCACCTGTCCCGATTCGATGCGTGTTATCGACAAAGTATCTTCGGCTAATTGGTTCAAACGGTTGGCTTGAGTTACGATGAGTTGCATATATTCCTTGAAGCGTGGATTATTTTGAATATCCTCGTTTTTCAAAAGTGCTTTACCAGCTAGAATGATGCTCGATAATGGAGACCTGAAGTCGTGCGAAACGATGCTTATAAATTCCGATTTCAACGAATCTAATTCTGTAAGTTTTTGATTGGCTAATTTTATCTCTTCGTAGAGTTTGGCATTTGCTATGGCACTTGCAATCTGATCGCACAAAGTTTGTAAAACAAGTACATCCATTTCATCAAAAGCGAATAACTTTTTGTCCTCGATATTCAACACCCCGACCAGCATTGCACCAACTTTGATAGGCAAAGCAAGTTCGGAACGCGTATTGTGATTTTCAATTGATTTATATCGTGGATCCTGCGAAACATCGTTTGCCAATATATATTCGCCCTGCTCGGCTACCCATCCGATTATACCCTCACCGATATTTTGCCTGTATTCGCCCGGAAGAAGATCTAAATAATTACCTGAATGAGCTTTCAATAACAATTCGGAATTCTCCTCGGAAAGTAAAAACAGGGTTACGTCGAAGTAATTAAAATTTTGTTGTATCGCCTCAGCAGTCGAAACCAACAAATCATCAATATCGAGTGTTGAGTTCAATATTTTTGATATTTCGTTTGTCGATTCGATTTGAGTGATACGTTTTTTTGCATCTTCAACAAAATTTGTATTTTTAAGCGATACAGCTATTTGTAAACCATACAATTGTGCAATCACTAAATCGTCTTCAGTGTAATTATCTTCGTTCACCGAAGCAAATATTAAAGCGCCAACTTGATCTTGACCGCTTCTAATAGGAACCGCAAGAAAACTTTTTATACCGAACTCTTCAAACTTTCCCTCAACCGAATTACTATGTCCTACGCATTTTTTAGCATTACAAATTACCGGCGATTGATTCCTTATTACCCAACCGGGCAATCCTTCTTCTACGCTAAAGTAAGTTTCATTTAATCCGGTTGCATCAGCAATTGGCGATAATGTTACGATACTATAAAACGAACGGACGGGGCTTAAATATGCAAGTGATAGAACATCGAATTCCATCAACCATTTAGACTCCTTCCGTAAAATATCATATATCTCGGCACGGCTGCCGACAGAATCGATTTGAAGAGTTATCTCGATCAGTGTATTTAATCTTTGCGTTAAACCATATCCTTTGATAAGTTTATTGTCTTCTGATGCAGTTTTAATAATTTTTTTTGTTTTCATACTAATTACTGCTTCTGGTTTGTCCGATAATAATCGGTTGTTCATTGATATCTATTAAATTTTTGAGAATATTTTCTGAACCCCTTTTTGATACTACAATCACTAAACCGATTCCCAAATTAAAAGTACGACGCATTTCCTCTTCGGGAACTTCTCCGAGCCGCTGTATCAAATTGAAAATCGGATATCTGTCCCAACCGAACCAATCAATCTCCAATTCCAATCCTTTCGGAATCAGACGCATCGTATTATTTTTTATTCCACCGCCTGTTATATGTGCGATTGCGTGGACATCGGTGATATCTTTTATTGCATTTATCGGATTTAGATACGAGCGATGAGTTGTTAAAAGGCATTCGCCTAATCGCATTCCTAATTCATCAATGAAATCGTCAACTTCATATTTTTCGAACAAGACCGAACGTGCAAGCGAGTAGCCGTTGGTATGTAAACCTGTCGAGGGAAGCCCGATAAGAACATCATCTTCTTTTACTTTTTTCCCGTTGATAATTTTTGCTTTTTCTATAATACCGACAATTGTTCCTGCCAAGTCGTATTCATCTTCGTGATAGATGCCGGGCATCTCGGCAGTTTCGCCGCCAATCAGCGCGCAGTTATTTTCGCGGCAGGCTTTAACCAAGCCATCCATAATTTGTTCGCCAACCTGTTGATTTAATTTTCCAGCAGCGTAATAATCAAGGAAGAATAAAGGCGCGGCGCCGCAGACTGCAATATCGTTCACACAATGATTTACCAAATCTTGTCCGATTGTGTCGTGCTTGTTCAACATAAAAGCAATTTTTAGCTTCGTCCCGACACCATCGACACTTGAAACTAATACAGGATGTTTATAATCTTCGAACTTCGCATCATAGAAAGCGCCGAACAAGCCGATATCGGAAAGGACTGATTTTGAAAAGGTTGACCGGACTTTGAGTTTGAGTTTATTTACAAACTCATCGCCTGAATCGATACTTACTCCTGCAGATTTATATGTTTTTGCCAATATTAAAATGAATAATTATGAATTTTACTGAACTCAATTAAACATTATTTATGTAAAAATGCAAAATTGCACAATAACCAATTTGTGAGTATATTTTTAATAAATATTATTAAATACTATGAAAACTGTAACAATTCGCAGAACTAACGAACAAATCCCCGTCGGGAAAATAATTTGTATCGGACGCAACTATATTGAACACGCAAAAGAGATGCAAGCCGATATACCCGATAAACCTGTAATTTTTTTGAAGCCGCCCTCTGCAATTATTTATGACGGCGAAGATATCATCATCCCAAAAATTTCCAACGAAATGCACCACGAAGTCGAGTTGGTCGTTGTGATTGGTAAAGGCGGCAAAAACATCCTTGCTTCCGATGCGGATTCACACATATTAGGTTATGCTGTTGGACTCGATATGACGCTTCGTGATGTTCAAGCAGAAGCAAAGAAAAAAGGATTGCCCTGGACTGTTGCGAAGGGGTTCGATACATCAGCGCCGATTTCAGAAGTTTTATTAAAAGACGAAATTCCTGAACCGCACAACCTGAATTTAGTTTGCCGTGTGAACGGCACAGTGCGCCAGCAATCGAACACAGATAAAATGATTTTTAGTGTTCATAAATTAATTGAATATATTTCTTCAATCATCACACTCGAACGGGGCGATTTAATTTACACAGGCACACCCGAAGGTGTCAGCCAAGTTAATAATGGCGATACAATCGAAGCCGAACTTGTAGGTTACATCAAAATCACTAACAATGTTAAATCGGAAACAAAGTAGTTTTAATGATCAAAAATTTCTCTATCTATATATTTGTTCTCATATTCGCATCTGCTCTTTTATTTTTTGGTTTCTTCTCTCCGTCAGAAAACAAAAACGAACCGGCAATTCCATCTTCTCCAAATGCAATTAATGAAATTTACTATAAGTTCGATTCCTTTACTTCCGATGCGGCAAAATATATTTGGCCCACAGATGCAAGCAACCGGGTAACATCCTCGTTCGGAGAATTCCGCAATAATCATTTTCACGGCGGTATCGATGTAAGCACGAATAAGAAAACCGGATTCAGGGTATTCGCATCGCGCGAAGGTTATATCGCCCGAATCCGTATGATGCCCGACGGTTACGGAAAAATGCTTTACGTAAAACATCCCGACGATTACTATACTACTTATGCTCACCTTAAAACTTTTAACAACGAAATTAATGAGATCGTGCAAAGAGAGCAATACAAGAGGCAATCGTTTTACATCGACCTGAAGCTTGACGCTGAAATGCTGCCGGTTCAAAGTGGCGATATTATTGCTTATACAGGCGATACAGGTGCAGGTCCCCCGCATTTACATTTTGAGATAAGAGACGAGAATATGAATCCCGTTAACCCGTTTCTATTTCAGAATTTATACATTAGCGACAACCGTCCGCCGATAATTAAGAAAATTTTCGTAGCACCCGCTGGAATGAATTCGGAAGTTTTCGGGAAAATTACACCTTACTTTTATAACAACCGAAACCGAGGCGGCAGAAATTTAACTATCGCACAGACCATTCCGGTATCGGGCGATGTCCGCTTGGGAATCGAAGCCATCGATTTGGCTAACGAAGCTTCGAACCGATCGGGGATTTACAGCATCGAATTAATGCTGAACGACAACTTAATCTACAAGGTAAAATTCGACCGCTTCCCCGATGCAGAAGCAAAACAAATTATGCTTCACTATGATTTACAAATGTTATATGCAAGTAACGGACAATTCCAAAAACTTTACGTCGAGGAAGGGAACCTGCTCCCTATCTACAATCGTATGCCTTATGGAAGCGGCATTATCAAAACCGGAGAAATGCCAGAGGGGTTACATACTTTTAAAATTTCGGTAAAAGATTTTTCGGATAACGAAACATCACTCGAAGGAAAAATTTTAGTCAGCCGGAAACCTGAAATCCAAATTCAAAATATTTCGGATGGTCAACTCACTTTAACAGGAAGTAATCTTAATTCCATTGAGCAGATTTTAGTTTTCGGTAAATCGTCAGGTCAAGCTGATTGGAAGCGGCACACGATACGAATCGGAATTATACAAAGAAACGGAGCAAATATTACATTCCCTTTCGATGTAAAAAAATATACAATTATGAAAATTGTTGCTGAAAATAAATTCGGTTTTGATTCGCCACCTGTTTATCACTTCAACCGCAAACTCGACGGAGGTAATTACAATAATATCAAAATCGTTCGCGAACATTTTCAGGATTTTATTAATCTAACAATTACAACTGCCGGCTATTTCACAGATGTTCCTGTAGTTCAGATTTTGGAAGATACAAAATCTAATTCCATCCAACTAAAAGCCGTAGAATTAAATAAATACAGCGGTTCATTCATTCCCGATATTTCACATTGGGGAGAAAAATCCATCAAAATAAAAGCCGAAGTTAATGGTAAATTTGTAGAATCATCCGACAACTTTTTTCTTTATCCGATTGCACCCAACAAAACAGGTGAGTTTACACTTGCTAACGGTAATTTAAAAATCGCTTTCGATTCGGGGGCTGTGTTCAAACCACTTTTCGTTACAGTTGATTCATCAATTTCAGAAGGGAGAATGGTTTACTCGCTCAATTCTCAGGATGTACTATTGAATAAAGGAATCAGAGTTTCAATGAAATCGACCAATCAAAACGATGCATTGTATATTGTTAGAAAAAGAGATTGGGTTTTTCAAACCAAATCGGCAAACAGTAATTATCTTACGACTACTCTCACTCGCACACTCACAGATGTTGGCTTGTTCGAAGATGACACGAAGCCATTCATCAGCAATTTAAAACTACGGACAAGAAATCGAAGACCATCAATCGCATTTCGATTCGGCGATGGTATGTCGGGGATTGATTATAAGAATTTCAGAATGTATATAAATAACGATTTAATAATACCAGAAATCGAAGGCAGCCGACTATGGTATGATGCTGACAATCCTTTACCAAAGGGAAATCATACGCTGCGAATCGACATATCCGACAAAGCCGGAAACCAAAACGAATTTGTAACTAATTTCAGAGTTAAATAATGGCACAACTATCAAAAACATATTCTCCAAAAGAAGCCGAAGAAAAATGGTACCCTTACTGGGAGAAGCATAATTTATTTCACGCAAAAGTAAATCCTGATAAAAAGCCGTACACGATTGTAATCCCGCCGCCGAACATCACCGGCATTTTAACTATGGGGCACGTTTTAAATAACACAATTCAAGATGTGTTTGTGCGTTGGAAAAGAATGCAGGGTTGCGAAACATTGTGGATGCCAGGCACCGACCACGCAGGTATTGCCACACAAAATGTTGTTGAAAAATCTTTGTTGAAAGAAGGTAAAACCCGACACGATTTAGGACGAGAAAAATTCCTCGAAGTCGTTTGGAAATGGAAAGAACAATACGGCGGGACAATCATCAAGCAACTTAAAAAACTTGGAACATCGTGCGATTGGGAACGCGAGCGTTTCACTATGGACGAAGGATTATCGGAAGCTGTGCAGGAAGTTTTCATCCGGCTTTACAACAAAGGTTTAATTTACAGAGGCAAATACATAGTGAACTGGTGCCCGAAAGACCACACAGCAATCAGCGACGACGAGGTGAACCACATCGAACAAAACGGACATCTTTGGTTTATAAAATATCCTATTGTTGATTCAACTGATTTTGCAATTGTTGCAACAACACGACCCGAAACAATGCTGGGCGATACAGCAGTTGCCGTAAATTCGAACGACGAAAGATACAAACATTTGATTGGAAAAAATGTTTCTCTTCCATTGACCGACAGAGTCATTCCGATAATTGCCGATGATTTTGTTGATCCATCATTCGGAACGGGAATGGTCAAGGTAACTCCCGCTCACGACCCGAATGATTACTGGATTGGACAGCGGCATAATTTACCGCAGATAAATATTTTTGATATATCGGCTAACTTAAATGAGAACGCACCTAAAAAATACACAGGTAAAGATCGATTTGATGCACGCCGTGAAGTTGTAAAAGATTTGGAATTGCAAGAACTCGTAGCGAAAATTGAGCCGCACACTAATGCAGTTGGCAGATGCTATAGATGCGAAACTATAATTGAGCCGTATCTTTCCGACCAGTGGTTTGTAAAAATGAAACCTCTTGCTGAACCGGCGCTCAAAGTTGTGTTAGACGGAACGATAAAATTCCATCCCGACCGCTGGGTAAAAGTTTATGAACACTGGATGACGAACATACGCGATTGGTGCATCTCACGGCAGTTGTGGTGGGGACATCGCATTCCGGTTTGGTATTGTGTCGGTGATGATAAATGCAAACTTGAATGTAAAGAGCCAATTGTTTCAAAATCGAAGCCCGACCACTGCCCACATTGCAACTCAAAAAATTTGGTGCAGGATGAAGATGTGCTCGATACTTGGGCATCGTCGTGGCTGTGGCCCTTTTCTACTTTGGGCTGGCATAAAGACAACCCGGATTTGAGATACTTCTACCCAACCGATACACTTGTAACTGGTCCCGATATAATTTTCTTCTGGGTTGCTCGTATGATTATGGCAGGAATTGAATTCGCTAAAGAGATACCATTCCCTGATGGATCGCCTCGGACAGAAAATAAAGATATTGTTCCTTTCCGCGATGTTTATTTTACAAGTATTATCCGTGATGCACAAGGTCGCAAGATGAGCAAATCGCTTGGCAATTCGCCCGACCCGCTCGATGTTATTGCCGAATACGGCGCCGATGCACTGCGATTTACAGTTCTCTACCTCGCTCCTCTCGGACAAGATGTGTTGTACTCAAACGAGAAATGTGAGTTAGGAAGAAACTTTGCAAATAAGATATGGAACGCCGGAAGGTTTCTACAAATGAACGCAGAACAAATATCGAATATCGAACATCGAACATCGAATATCGAACTCGAAAAGAACCTTGACCTTGCAGACAGATGGATTTTATCCCGATTGAATTCGACTATTGCTGATTTAAATAAAGCATTAGATAATTTTTACATAAACGATGCGACAAAAATTCTTTACGACTTTATATGGCACGACTACTGCGATTGGTACGTTGAGATGATTAAAACCCGTTTGTATGGCAGCGAACCCGACGATATAAAAAAAGTTGTGCTGAACCGTGCGATATACATTTATGAAGAAGCGCTGAAGCTTTTACATCCTTTTATACCTTTTGTTACTGAAGAGATTTGGCAAAACCTCGCAGATCGTAAAGCTGGTGAAAGTATAATGGTAGCTAACTTCCCGACTGCTGATGAAAAATGGATCGACAAGGATACGGAAGCGGATGGATTGTTTATGCAGAACCTGGTAAACGCAATCCGTACAATCCGCGGCGAACTTGATGTGCCGCCGTCTAAGGAAATTAATCTAATTCTGAATTTCCACGATGCAGAGATAGAAAAGCATTTACAGAAATTCGAAAGTTACCTGAAGCGATTAACCAGAACAAAAGAGGTTGCCCTTTTAAAAAATTCACAGAGACCAAAACACTCTGCCAGCGCCGTCGTTGATAATGTTGAGATTTTTATACCTTTAGAAGGATTAATTAACTTAGAAGCCGAGTGTGAGCGGATACAGAGAGAGATTGACCGTGTCCGTGGACTTTATGTTAGCACTGAGAAAAAGCTATCCAACGAAAGTTTTGTCTCCAAAGCTCCAAAAGAAGTCGTTGAGCACGAGCGGCATAAATTAGAAAGTTTTAAGACTACGCTGCAGAAGTTAGAGAAGAATTTGGAGAGTATAAAATAAAAATAATAGTTCTATCCTTTTTTTAACCAAATAATTTTCTTAAGTACTCGTTCTAATGGTTTAAAATCCATGTCTCCAGTTACGAGAACAGCTTTATGTTTTAGTGCAAGAGCAGCACAAAAACTATCGGCTAACGGAATACCATATTCAACTTTCAGTAAAGCCGCATCTTCGGCTAAATCACAATTAACATCAACTACTTTTAATGAGCTTTCACTTTCCAATTGTTTTGCCGCTGCAATTCCTGCCTTTCCTTGAATCTGGTTTACTTTATACAACACCTCTGCCCAATTAACAACGTTAATCAAGACATCTTTTTTTTCGTCTGCCGCTTTAGCAATAATATCTTCAACAATCCCAGCAGTAGGTTCGTCGAATAAAAGTGCCAAAACTGCAGAACTATCAAGAACCGTATTTACCAAGTTTTTGCTCCTCTCTCTTTTTATCAGCTTCCCTATCAGCATACAATTGCTCGGTCGCGGGTTTTTGCCCTGGTTTTAGTTTTAGAATACCACGAAATTTTTTTATAGATTCTTTAGTTATTGGTTTCAATACAATTTGTTTATTTTCTTCGTCATACTCTATCTTTATTCGCGTACCCTCATTTATACCTAACTTGGCGCGTAGCTTGGAGGGTATCACTATTTGTCCTTTTGTTGTTGCTGTTGTTTCCATATTATTATCCTTATCTTATTTCTGGTGGAAATATAACACATTTATCAATGTAAGTCAAATATTGTTTATCTTACTTAAATATTATTTCCCCCAAACATATGCTTATCCGATTCCCACTTTTAATTCCGAACTTCTTCCTCAATTGTGCGGGTATTGTAATTCTTCCGCCTTTTGTCATTTTTACGGTTAAATCTTTCATCTCAATCAAACTCCATAATCATACATGTCTGTAAATAAAATAAGACGACTCAACGAGTCGTCTCTACTCTGATTTATCCTAAATGCTGCGTAATCTTTTCGACTAATTTTCCTTTCTGAACTGCGCCCACCATTTGCTCGGCAACCTGTCCTCCTTTTATAATCAATAACGTGGGAATACTACGTATTCCGTATTGCATTGCTGTTTTTGGGTTTGAATCAACATCGAGCTTGCAAACTTTCAGTTTGCCGTCGTATTCTTTTGCAATCTCTTCAATGGTCGGTGCAATCATTTTGCACGGACCGCACCAAGCTGCCCAAAAATCTATCAATACAGGTTTATCTGAATTTAAAACTTCGGTTTGAAAATTTGAATCTGTTACTTCAATTGGTTTCATATATTTTCCTTTGTTATTTTTTTGTTAATCTATTGTAAACTTACACTTTCGTTACCAAGTAATTTTTTAAGTTTCTCAATTAATTGGTCGGATGGATTCACCCGATATTTTCCATCTAACTGAAATAGTTGTGTCTTATTTTCTTCAATGCCAATTACCTCAACAACCGGCAGGCATCTGCCTTTATTATTTTCTAATATTTTTTTTAATTTACCGATTGTATCAACATCCGCTGCACTGCCGTCAACTTTGATAACTACCTTTTTTGCAAAACGATCGCGAACTTGTTCAATCGGAATAAACTCGTCGACAATGATTTTTAATTTATCCCCCGCGGTATCCGATTTCCCGATAATCATGAGCATTGCATCTTGAGTAAGAATGTTGGAATATTTCTCATAAGTTCTTGCAAACACTACAACTTCACCTTTTCCGGAAAAATCTTCTATAGCGACAAAAGCCATCGTTTTTCCATTTCGGTCGATTTTCTTTTTAATTTCCGAAACGATACCGCAAGCCTTTACAGTTGATCCGTTTTTAATTCCCTCTTGCGAATTGAACTTCACGGTTGAAAACGCTTTGATATCCAACTCATATTTTCGCAGCGGATGTCCCGATATATAAAATCCTAAAACCTTTTTCTCGTTCGCCAGCAAGTCGTGCTGACTCCAAGGTTCAGTCGCTACCAATGGTGGATATTCTGAAGTTTCTTCTTTAACTTTTCCCCCACCAAACAAATTCGATTGACCGAGCGAATCCTCAGCGTTTTTTTTCTGTCCGAACTGAATAGCACGTTCGATGCTTGAAAATATTTCGGCTCGATGACTGCCAAGCGAATCTAACGCACCTCCCAGAGTCAATCCTTCGAGAGTTTTCTTGTTGAGCGATTTCAAATCAACACGCGAGCACAACTCGAACAAGTTAAAAAATTTCTTATCCTTCCGGGCTTTAATAATATTTTCTACCGCTGCAACTCCGACATTCTTTATGGCACTTAAACCGAACCTGATTCCTTTTTTCGTAATTGAAAAATCTACCTCACTCTCGTTCACATCGGGGGGCAAAACTTTCTGACCGAGCCGATTGGCTTCTTCAATCAGTTCAACGACATAATCTGTATTGCCGATTTCAGCCGACATTGCCGAAGTCATAAATTCAGCGGGATAGTAAACTTTGAGATACGCCGTCTGATGAGCCAACACAGCGTAAACAACGCTGTGCGATTTGTTGAAGCCGTACTTTGCAAACTTCTGTATCATTTCGAAAATTTCATCAGCTAATTTTTTTTGAATTCCCAGCGATACGGCTCCACTTACAAACTCATCTTTCTGTTTCGCCATTAGGGCTTCATCTTTTTTCCCCATTGCGCGACGCATAATATCCGCTTTGGCAAGGGAAAATCCGGCAATCTCGCTCGTAATTCGCATTACTTGCTCCTGATAAACTATAACCCCGTAAGTCTCTTTTAACACAGGTTCTAATTTAGGATGCAGGTATTGAATTTTTTTAGTTCCTTTTTTACAACTGATGAATTCGTCAATCATCTCCATCGGACCCGGACGGTAGAGAGCATTCATCGCAACAAGCTCGTTTATCGATGTGGGTTTCAGTTTAATGAGCGATTCTCGCATCCCCGAAGACTCAAATTGAAATATACCCGTTGTGTGCCCCTTCTGAAATATCTCAAAAATTTTTTGATCGTCTTCAGGAATTTTGTTGATGTTGATATCAACACCGTGATTCTGTTTGATCAACTTTAATGCGTTCTCAATAACCTTCAGTGTTCGCAGACCTAAGAAATCCATCTTTAACAAACCGACAGTTTCCAAATCGTTCATATAAAATTGAGTCATCGGTTTGGTTTGCGGTGTAGCATAAAGCGGAACGTAGTCGGTAATATCGCCGGGTGCAATCACAACTCCCGATGCGTGCATCGAAGCGTTGCGGTTCATTCCTTCTAAAACGCGTGATATTTCGATTAGCTCTTTTATTTTTGGGTCTTTACTATCCCTCACCGACTTCAGTTCAGGAATAGTGTTCAACGCCTTGTCTAACTCATAAACTTTTCCCTGTTCGGAAGGAATTAATTTAGTAATAGAATCAATAACACTTAATTCAACTCCTAATACTCTGCCGACATCTTTGAGAACAGCGCGCGATGAGAGAGTTCCGAAGGTGATAATTTGAGCTACCGAGTTTTCGCCGTATTTATCACGAACGTATTGAATAACCAAATCGCGTTTATCATCATTAAAATCGATATCGATATCGGGCAGGCTAACGCGGTCGGGATTTAAAAACCGCTCGAAGAGCAAATCGTATTTGAACGGATCGACATCGATAATGCCTAAAACATACGACACTACACTTCCCGCAGCGCTGCCCCTTCCCGGACCGACCGATATGCCCATCTCCTTTGCTGCATTAATAAAATCCTGTACAACCAAAAAGTAATTCGAATACTTCATCTTTTTGATAACAGACAACTCGTGCTTTATGCGTGCTTCAATTTCGGGAGTTACAACAGGATATCGCTCGTTAATTTTTTGCTGAACTATCTTTTCAAGATATTCATCATAATTATTTAGACCGGCTTCTTTAGGAATCGGAAATTTTGGTAAATAAGGTTCGGCGGCACGAATATCGAAGTTTTCTATCTTTTCGTTTATTTCCAAAGTAGAATTGATTGCTTCAGGATAATCTTGGAAAAGCTCGCACATTTCTTTCGCCGACTTAAAATAAAGCTGGTCGGTATTGTATTTTAATTTTGTGTAATCGCTGCTGCTTGTCGATGATGCTTCGGGTATCAGCAGAAGAACATTGTGTGCAATCGCGTGTTCAGGTTTGATGTAGTGGATATCGTTCGTTGCGACTAATTTTATATTCAGCTCTTTTGCCAATTGAGGCATTTTTTGAAGAATCGGTTTTTCTTTTTCTAATCCATGATCCTGAATTTCCAGATAAAAATCATCCCGAAAAATTTCTTTGTAGATTAAGGCTGATTTTTTTGCCTCATCATATTTTCCCTCAAGAATATCATCAGCCACAACGCCAGCCGGACAAGCCGAAAGAGCAACTAACCCGTGCGAATATTTTCTTAAAAGTTCAAGGTCGATGCGTGGTTTGTAATAGAATCCTTCCAGGTGTCCATAGGAGGTAAGTTTCATCAGGTTGCGGTAACCAGCAATATTTTTTGCAAGAAGAACAAGATGCTGATATATACCGCGCCCCTTACCCTGGTCTTTCTTTTTTTTATCAATTTCCTTTTCGAAGCGAGTCCCCTTCGGAACGATATAAAACTCGCAACCGAGTATCGGCTTGATTCCAGCCTTTCGTGCTTTAAGAAAAAACTCGGCAATCCCGAACATCACGCCGTGATCGGTTAACGCAACCGCCGGCATTTTATTTTCGACTGTCGCCTTGATAAGCGAATCGATTGTTGCTGCGCCGTCCAGCAAGCTATAATGTGAATGATTATGAAGATGTATGAAATGACTCATTTATTTTCGATATAAGATTTAAAAAGAATAGAAATTGATGGTTCAAAATTATCAAATTGCAAATTAAAAGCAATAAGTAATTACAATTATTTGGATTTTGTTTTTAAGGGAGATTCAGAACTAATAGCTTCGGTTCAGTCATCTCTTCGATGGCATATTTCAGCCCTTCCCTGCCGATACCTGAATCTTTAACGCCGCCGTAAGGCATGTGGTCTATGCGATATGTCGGGAAGTCGTTAACCACAATCCCTCCAACTTCTAAATTTTCAAAAGCGAACATAATATTTTTAAAATCGTTTGAGAAAACACCGGCTTGTAAACCGTATTTTGAGTTGTTGATTTCTGAAACGGCATCTTCAAATAATTTGAATGTATGAAGCGTTACAACCGGTCCGAATATTTCTTCACATACAATTTTCATATCCGGTTTTGCATCGCTTATAACTGTCGGTTCGATAACCAATCCGTTTCGTTTTCCACCTGTTAATATTTTTGCCCCAGATGCGACGGCTTCGGTAATCCAATCTGTAACTCTATCCGCCGCCGATTTATCAATCAAAGGTCCAACAACAGTTTCAAGTTTTGTAGGATCTCCAAACTGTGTTTCTTTTGTAGCTGATAGAAATTTTTCTATAAACTCGTCTGCAATTTTTTCATCCACATAAATCCGCTGAACTTTAATACAACTTTGTCCTGCTTGCCCGAATGCACCTAAAGCAATCCGTTTAACGATCGATTGCACATCAGCCGATTTATCAACAATAACACCAGCATTGCCGCCGAGTTCAAGAACAACTTTTTTATTACCTGCAATAGATTTTAAAAACCAACCGACTTTGGCACTGCCTGTAAAAGTCAGCATTTTAAAACGTTCGTCACGAACCATTTTCTCAGCTAAATCATTTGAACAGGGAAGGACGTTCAGCATTCCGGCAGGTGCGCCGGCTTCAAGCACAATTTCAGCGAGAATTAAAGCGAGTATCGGAGCTTGGGGTGCCGGCTTCAAAACTATCGGGTTTCCGGCAGCAATTGCAGGAGCAACTTTGTGTGCAACTAAATTTAATGGAAAGTTGAATGGTGTAATAGCGAGTATCGGTCCGATCGGAAACCGCCGTACAATTCCAAATCGTTTTTCAGAATGAGCTGCAAGGTCGAGCGGAATTGTTTCACCGGAAATTCTTTTTGCTTCTTCGGATGCATACTTGAATGTATAAATTGCACGGTCAAGTTCAGCCAGCGAATATGTAATAGGTTTGCCGCTTTCAGCCGTCATCAAATTGGCTAAGTCAGTTTTGCGGTTACTTAAAATCCGGGAAACGTTTTCTAAAATTTCAGCACGACGATATGCAGGCAATACTTTTGTAACTCGAAAAGCTTGTTGAGCAACCTGAATAGCTTCCTCAACGTCCGCTTCTTCGGCATAATGAACTTTAGCAACGAGTTCGTTTGTATAAGGATTGATAATATCCTTTACAATTTTTGAAGTTCTTCTATCTGAACCAATTATGAATGGATATTCTACTACCATCTTAATTATTTTCGTAGAAGTTTTTGATGAAACTTATTAGCTGTTCAATCTCGATGATATGCCGCTGTCCGCTTTTGCGTTCTTTAATTTCGATTTTATTTTTCACCACATTCTTTTCACCGATAATAACGTGAAGCGGCATGCCAAGCAAGTCGGCATCTTTGAATTTGAAACCGGGACTTACATTCGAACGGTCGTCGTATAGAACTTCGAATTTATTTTGTATGAGAGTTTCATACACACTTTCTGCGGTTCTAACTACATTCTCGACATTCGAATTAACCAAAATAAGATGAACATCGTAAGGAGCCACCGATTTATTCCAGATGATTCCGTTGGCATCGTGGCTTTGTTCGATTCCGCAGGCGATAATCCGTTCTATTCCAATTCCGTAACTACCCATAATAATCGGTTTCATCTCGCCGTGTTCGTCTAAAAATTTTGCATCAAGTGCGTCGGCATATTTTGTCCCAAGTTTAAATATGTGACCGAGTTCGATTGCATTCACCACACGAAGTTGTTCGTTACATTGTGGGCAAGGTTCGCCGGCAGCAACTGTGCGGAAATCGTAATAACCATCGACCTGAACATCACGCTTTAAATCGATATTGCCTATGTGGTAATCGTTTTTGTTCATACCGCTGACAAGTCCATTTGCATTTTCGAGTCGCTTATCAATTAAAATCTTAAACCCTTTTAAACCAAGTGGACCAATTGAGCCGGCATCAGCACCTGTGAGTTCAGCAAGTTCTTCGGGGTGCGCCGACCGTGCATTTGCCCCAATCACCGTTTGAAGTTTTGTTTCGTTAAGCTGATCGTTTCCCATCATCATTATCAGATGTGGAATTCCATTCTGTATGTAAACCAGAGATTTAGCTAAAATGCTTTCATCAACTTTTAAATAGTCCCGTAGCTCATCAATGGTTTTTACATTTGGTGTATGAATTTCTTTTAGTTGGAGATTTGCAGGAACGCGAACAGCTTTCTCGACATTCGAGGCTGCAACTTCGATGTTTGCAGCATAACCACATCTTTCACAAACCGCACAGGTATCCTCACCGGAAGGCGATTCGACCATAAACTCCTGCGAACCGGTTCCCCCCATCGCACCGCTCGATGCACCAACAATAAAGAATTTCAAACCTGCACGTGTGAATATTTTCTTGTAAGCTTCAGCGTGCAAATCGTAACTCTTATCGAGTCCTTCCCAAGTGGCATCCAAACTGTATGAATCTTTCATCACAAACTGTCGCCCTCGCAAAACACCGGAGCGCGGACGTGGTTCGTTTCGAAATTTAGTTTGAATCTGATACCAAATCTGTGGTAAATCTTTGTACGATTCGATGTGGTTAGCCGCTACCCAACCGATAATTTCTTCGTGAGTGGGCGCCAACACCAAGGGACGATTTTTTATGTGGAAGAGTATATCGCCGAATGCCTCCACCCTGCCTGTTTTTTCCCAAATTTCGATTGGGCTTAGCGCGGGTAGATGAAATTCCTGTCCGCCTATTGCATCAATTTCTTCGCGGACTAAATTCATAACTTTTTTCATCACCTTGTAGCCGAGAGGTAGAAATGAAAATATTCCGGCGCCGAGTTGCCGCATCAATCCTGCGCGAAGCATTAGTTGATGACTTGGAATAGTTGCATCAGAAGGAACTTCTTTCTGAGTTGGTATAAAACTTTTAGATAATCGCATTAGAGATTTTTGATTTTTGATTTTTGATTTTTGATTTTTGAACTTTGAATTTTGAATTTTGAATTTTTTCTAGTACCCCCGGGCAGAGTTGAACTGCCGGCCAACGGTTTAGTCCCAAATTAACATAAGTTAGCGAGCATAGCGAAGCTAACTTATGTGTTAATTTGCGGATCCCGTCATTCGCCAACGGCGAATAGACGGGAGAAACCATAATCAGGTACATCTGTACCCCCGGGCAGAGTTGAACTGCCGGCCAACGGTTTAGGAAACCGCTGCTCTATCCACTGAGCTACGGGGGCGGTTTAATAGTCAATGACTAATGGTCAATTGTCATTTAACTTTTCAATTTATTTCTTGACCCGACAAACGGTTTAGTTCAAAAATTACATGAGTTAGCGAGCGTAGCGAAGCTAACTCATTTGTAATTTTGAGTCCCGCAGAATCCGCCTCAGGCGGATTCTGCGGGATTCTGAATTTGACAGATAACTTACCTGCACTACGTTTGGTAAGTTATGTCAAATTCGAACTACGGGGGCGGTTTAATAGTCATTGACTTATGGTTAATTGTCAATAGCCAAACCGCCTTCGGCCGCTTCCAGCGAACTTCGGCGGATAAGTTGGCAATAAGCAGCCAAGAATAAATAACGCGTGAAAATATAAGAATTTTTGGAGCGACTCCCAAATGTGAAAATAAATAAACTCCGAGCATAGTACCCGGAGTTAGATAAGTTTTCTAAAATAGAATAAAATTTTAATGTCGAATCCGCCGAATCCCGCCTTTGCGGGAGTAGGTGGATTCGACATTGATTTGGATTTTTAGAACCACCCTTTAATTATTCATACTCAATATCAACTTACCGTTCTGCTTAACTTTCACCCAGTATGCTTGTCCTGGCATTATTAATTGAACGGCTTTGTATCCTGAATCGTAACCATAAAATACAGAACTAATAATATTTTCCGGTTCGGTTATTATGCCGTTCACTCCAACCGGCTGACTGATGGAACCGATTAAATTCCATCCTTCAAAAACATCGATTGTATCAGTCATTACCTCATAACCAGTTATTTCGATCTCTTCGGGTGAATTAAACTTCAACCAATATCCTTCTCCCCTTTTTAACGTATCCCGCGAAAAATAGTTACCGCTATAAGTAAAAGCTTGTGAAGAAACAGTCGGGAACAAAACATTTTTACGTGGATTTTCGACCTCTGAAGGCAGCGAAACAAGATTCCACAAAGCGTTCACACTCAACTTTATCGAAGGCAAATTCTGGTGTTCTATTAGAAGCGCATTAATCGAAGTATCAGAAACTATTACCGAGTCAGTATTTTTCATATTGATATGAACGAGATTACCTGCTGTAAGCGCGTCTTTAAGTATAAAAGCGCCTTTCGGTAAGCTGTCAGAATTCCAAGAAATAGTTATAGGATATCCACCAGTTCCAACTTGGAAAATACATTCAAATATATTTATAGGATTTGAAGCGCCCAAAGTGTCGCGCATGTCGAGTAGTGTTCCGTTAGTGCCTGAAATATTCCATCTAACATCGAAGTAATCAAGTGGCGGTAAAGGTTCGAGCTCTTCTTCACCGTATAATGTATCAACCCCATCTGTTGCACCATATGCTTCGCCAAAGAATAGTGAATCGGTATGAATGGTATTTTTGATAATGAGTTTTGTAAGAAATTGCGGTGGATGATAAGCGATCCCATACAGAACAATTTTTACAGGGCTTTGCAAGGAAGTACCGTTATGTGTAATTAATAATGTATCATTAAGCGCCCCTTCAGAGAGTGGATTGAATGAAACATGAAATTCTTGACTTCCACCAACGGGAATTTCAAAGCTTCCGCCATTTTCTAAATTGTAGCCAGTTGATAAAACTAGCGTGGACAAGCCACTTAGATTATCATTCGAGCTGGGCAGGTTACCAATAATTATCGTCGTGTCTTTCGATTTCCCTATACCCAATTTTCCAAAATCAATTGCCCCGAGCGAGATATTCATATCTCTATATTTTGTGGTGTCAGGTGTATATACTATCAGACGGATATCATCTACATAAAAACCATCCGCGGTAATGTAGCTATCGCTTCTCAATCTAAACCGGAATTTAAATTGATTAGATATGAACCGAGTTACATCCATCTCTTCCTCGACCCATGTGGATTGTGTGCCATCGAAACCATAGCTACCGCTAGTCTGAACACCTGAGCCGCTTCCAGGTTTCGTATATTTACCTTTTAAGGTACTCCATGTAGAACCTCCATTGCTGGATGCTTCGACCGTTGCAAAATCCCACTTGGTTTCTACTGCCCATTTCGTCCAGAATTTTAATTTTACTTCCGTTCCACCTGATAATATCAATGAGGTGTTCAATGTCATACTATTATCCGCACTATTGTCATACAACCCGGCAGGACTATCGGTGAATGAATAAGGCGGCGTGTGATTATCTGAAGATAAGCCCCAGCTTGTACCTAAATTCCAATTGCCGGTTCCGTTACTGGCGCTGTCTGAAAAAACCAACTTAACAATCTTTTTTCCGATTAGAACAGGAATCGTATCGTATAGAATTCTTCCACTCTGCTCGGTAATAGCAGCGAATATTTGGGCTGAAGTTCCGTTCTGAGCCAAAGCTGCGATAGAACATTGAATTGAATCTATTTTATTAGATAATGAATTCATAACTCCAAAAATAATCGGACTAGAAGGGACTTGAATATAAGGGTTAGAGGATGAGAGCTGCAAGCTTACATTTTGTGCTGCTTCGAGCCCTTTATTGCGCATTGTAAATTTTATGTAAAATTTTTCACCGCGTTCTGTATAGCCGTCGCCGCTGCTATCGAATATTGCAATCTGCTGTACTCTCGGATAACTACCCGCAACATGAGCTAAGTATAAATTAGGAAATAAATTTTCCTGAGCTAAAGGTAAAATTCTGCTTGTGGGGGGCCAAAAACCATCTGTAGATGTACCAACTTCAGGTGTCATCGAAAGTATTTTGTTCTTCATTGTTTGCTCACCATACATCCAATCATCAGAACCACCATTTACTGGATATAATAGCTGGCTGGGTGTTCCGTAGACATATTCGTTAAATTGAGTCATGTCCTTTGCATATTCACGGTATAAAAGTGAGTCGGGAGTCTCAGCACTTGGAATATATCCCCAAGGATAAATCAATAGATTACTGTACGTATGGTAATTGAGGACTAATTTAATTCCGCCGTATGCGGAACGACTGATACAGAAATCTCGCAACACCTGAGTTTCAGGTTCACTAAAAGCAGAAGTACCTCGATATGTTGCTGCCGTCGGAGTTGGACTTGAACCACTATTATCGTAACCCCACATATATCCGAAGTTTCGATTTAAATCGACACCTTGAACATCGTTATCGGTTATTGCGTTTCTCATATTTTTCCGCCGCATTCCACCGCCGTTAGGGGCAAACCTACGATTAGCTTCGTAACCATCGGGATTTACAACCGGAACAATATACATCTGGCGATTATCAACAAGGTATGTTGCTTCTGAGTCGGTGCCATAATTTTGAAGCAAGTGCCACATAAAATAAATTAGCGACATCATACCGGCAGGTTCGCGTGCGTGTGTGAGTGCGTTGTAAAAAACTTCCGGTCGTGTGGAGGGCAAGTCAGCGTTTTTAGATATTTTTACTGCCCAGATCGGTCTCCCTTGCAACGAATTACCGATACTAAATTTTGCTGTTATCAGATTCGGATATAATAAACGCATTGTATCAAGTTGTCGGCTAGCTTCGTCGAAAGTGTAGTACCCCCCCATACTGCCATAACCGAAACCGAGAGCATCATAAGCTTGCTTTGAAAGTCGAGACGAATAGAATTGAGTTAAATCTTCTATTTCAACATTAATTTGGAACCCTTCATTTAACAACAACTTCATTTCAGAATCAGAGACAGTAAGTTGATACCAATCTCCTACTTTTCCGGAAGCACCTTCTAAATCGACACCGATGGAAATCAATTTTTTAAAAGCATTATCATCCGGGATCAATATTTTAATTAATTTGTAATTTTCGATTGCCGATGTAGATAAGAAAATAATTAAGGAGAGGAAAAAAGTATATACCAACTTACGCATAAATTAAACCTGATTTTTTTTAAAGAGAGCAGTTAAATACTTCATCAATACTTGGCCTGATTGTAGCTCAGCGAAGAAGAATCATTTTTTTGATTTGTTGATACATTCCATTGTTAATCGAGAGGCGATAGAAGTAAACTCCGCTCGACAATCCTTCAGCCTCGAACGTGATAACATTTCTACCGGCTTCAATTTCTTCATTATTCAGCAAACGTCCGATTTCTTGGCCGAGTGTATTATAAATAATTAATGTAACGAGTGAAGCATCGACTAAATTGAATTCAATATTTGTGGTAGGGTTAAAAGGATTGGGATAATTTTGATATAAATGAAATTGCTCGGGAGTTTCAGATTCGTCGTACAGAGCAGCCGTCATCCCTAAAGGCGAACTCGTTTTTGCAAGTCTAAGGAATGGTGAAGCATAAATTCCGCGGGAGCTTTTAAATACCAAAGGAGATGTTGATATGGTATCTAAAGCACCAGCAAAAGCTCTATTAATACGCGTCAGAACAGAATCGAGAAGCGTATAGTCCATAAGTTTATAGTATCGCCAATTTGTAAGAGCGCTATCGGCAAGAAAAGCAAGGTTGCGTATAGTTTTACCGTTAAAGCCGTTTCCTTTTAGGGAATCATAGTAAATAATTTCGCCTAACCCGGTAGGGGTAATCTTGTTATCGCTCGCTGCTAAATTCAGTTTCAAAGTTAGAAGTTCGCCAGCCAGATGGTTATCGTAACTACGGGGAGTCGGATTTCTCAATTCACGTATGAAATATTTTATCCCGCGCATATCAAATGGGCGTGCAGCGCCCGATTGGACTAAAAATCTTTTTACATTCCACTGCCTTTGAATTCGTATCCAACCAAAAAGTGTGGAGCTGTCAGGTTTTGCTACACCTAATACGATTCCTGCCGGGAAAATTCCCCGTTTAAACAATGTATCACGAACATTACCACCCGTAGGCATTGGTTTCGGTACTCCAACCGAGGTTTTGAGTCTTACTGCCTTTTGAATAAAATCATTCTGAGTAAACGACCTGAAACATCCACCTGCGTACTTACCGTTCGTTCCAATACGATGAGCGGAAATGTCGGAATAACCTGTCGCCTTATAGTCAGTCCACGAAATAATTGCACCACCATCATTATCCAAAAGAATCCGCGGTTCAATTTGATCGTACGCCGCTAAATTTATGATCAATCCATTGAGTGTCCAATTTATTGTCCTGTTCGCATTGACACGTTGAGCGTAGATATCGTAATCAGAACTGCTTCTTCTATCCTGCCACGTAATAATGCTATTACCACTTTTATCAGTTACTATTCGAGGATAATATTGATGACCGGTTGCGTTACATATTGAGATGCCGTTTTTAGTCCATAACTCTTCACCATACAACGATAAATTCTGAGCAAATATATTGTAATCGGTACCTGTTCGGTTATCCTGCCAGGTTACGACCGCACCTCCTGAATAATTAGAAGCGAGTTGTGGAAAAGATTTGTAACCTGCACTCACTGCAATTGGAGAACCATTTACTGACCATAAAATAGTACCTGAAGGACTGATGCGTTGCCCGTAAATATCGTCGGCAATACCGGTTCGACGATCCTGCCAAACAATTATAGCCGCGTTATAACCATCGGCAATCATTTGCAAATTAGTCTGATTGTGGTTAGCTGTTGTTACGGCTACACCACCCGACTGCCAAGACATTGAGCCATTCGATAGAACTCGTTGAGCATATATATCTATGTAACCAGTGCCAACGCGGTAATCGTGCCAGGCGACTATTGCACCATTAGCACCATCTGTTACAAGTTGAGGATTAAATTGATCGAAAGAAGCTGAAGTTACAACAATACCGTTGGCAGCCCATTGAGCTTGTCCGTTTGCATTTATTCTTTGTGCATAAATATTATTATCTGTCCCGTTACGACGGTCCTGCCAAACGATTATAGCTCCGCCTAAATTATCGCTTACAATTTTAGGATTTGATTGATTGCCCGTTGCCGAACAAATAGTTATTCCATCCACAGTCCAGAGAGGTTGACCGGAATAATTAAATTTTTGTGCGTAGATATTATTATCATTAGGCGTACGGTTATCGTGCCAGACAACAATAATTCCAAGACTGTCGCTAATAACTCCCGGACTCGATTGATTCCCTGAAGCATTGGAAACTTTCACTCCGCTTGTTTGCCATTCTTTTAATCCAGTAGTAGATAAACGCTGCAAATAAATATTTTCAAATACTCCTGAACGCCGGTCTTGCCAAACAGATATAATTCTCCCAGAATAATCTTCGATGAGTTGTGAATTCCATTGGTTATTCGATTCACCAGAAATTGAAACACATTCATTCGGAGTGCAGGGCCATTGGGCAATGGCTGTATTACTCAATAATATGATTGATACGAGCAGAGCACAAAAAAATTTTGGCAGCTTCATAATTATTAAATTCGCATTTACCAATTAGTTCGACTATATGAGTTTAGTTGTAATATAAGTTTTTCTTTTTTTTGATGCAAGGGTTTTTATCTAAAAAATGTTTTTTATTGAATATATATATATGCAAAATATGACAAATTTCAAGGTTTTTGGGGCAAACAGTAAATTGTGTGATGCCCGCTACTTTGCTGCATTAAATTCAATGAGCGAATACAAAACAAAAACAATATCCAACGGGGTAAATTTTGAAGTAGATTTTGTATTTATGATTTGAGATTTGTTTAGGATTTTGAGATTCGGATTTTAAATATGATTTTATCAAAATAAAAGTATGGCTAATAAATTTATTGACACTAAAAAATTTTTAGGGGAAGCCCTAACTTTCGACGATGTTTTGCTTCTTCCAAGAAAATCTAACATACTACCGCGCGAAGTCGATGTAACCACAAGGCTCACGCGGAACTTGAAGCTGAACATTCCGATAGTTTCTGCGTCTATGGATACCGTTACCGAATCGGAACTTGCAATCGCATTGGCACGCGAAGGCGGTATCGGAATTCTTCACAAAAACATGTCGATTGAACAACAAGCCCACCAAGTCGATTTAGTTAAACGTTCCGAAAGTGGTATTATTTTGCAGCCCATCACGATGTTAGTAAACGGAACCGTCGGCGATGCTCTTTCATTAATGAACAAATATAAAATTTCCGGAATACCTATCCTCAATGAAAATAATCAACTGATTGGCATTGTAACTAACCGCGATCTCCGTTTTGAAACCGACTTAAAACTTCCCATCGCATCTGTAATGACTGTAAAAATAATAACTGCACCGGCTGGAACAACACTCGAACAAGCCGAACGTATTCTGCAAAAATTCAAAATTGAAAAACTTCCGGTCATCGACCGAAACGGAAAACTCAAAGGATTAATTACCGTAAAAGATATTCAGAAAAAGAAAAAATATCCGAATGCGTGCAAGGATAATCACGGTCGTTTACGAGTTGGCGCAGGTGTTGGAGTTACTAAAGACACAATCGAGAGAGTTTCGGCTTTAATCAATGTACAAGTCGATGTCATTGTGGTAGATACTGCGCACGGACATTCGCGTGGTGTTATTCAAATGGTAAAACAAATAAAGAATAAGTTTCCCGATGTTGACCTCGTCGCCGGAAATGTTGCAACATTCGAAGCAACAAAAGATTTGATTAACGCTGGCGTTGATGCGGTGAAAGTCGGAATCGGTCCCGGCTCAATTTGCACGACTCGTGTTGTAACAGGAGTCGGTGTTCCGCAAATTACAGCAATTTATGAATGCTCGAAAGCCGCCGCAAAATCGGAAGTGCCAATTATTGCTGATGGCGGGATTAAACAAACCGGCGACATCGCCAAAGCAATCGCCGCTGGTGCCGACTCGGTTATGATCGGCGGATTGTTTGCAGGAACCGAGGAAAGTCCGGGCGATAAAATTATTTACGAAGGCAGGAGTTACAAAGTGTATCGTGGAATGGGATCGATTGGTGCAATGCAAAAAGGGAGCAAGGACAGATATTTTCAGGATGTTGAAGAAGATATACAGAAATTAGTTCCTGAAGGAATTGAAGGACGAGTTCCATATAAAGGACATCTTGCCGACATAGTTTATCAGATGATAGGCGGATTGCGTTCGGCAATGGGATATTGCGGAGTTAAGAATATCGGAGAATTTAAAAAGAAAGCCCAGTTCATTCGCATAACCGATGCCGGCATGCGAGAAAGCCACCCCCACGATATTGATATTACAATAGAGTCGCCGAATTACAGATTATAGAATGCAACCAAAAACGAGAACAGATCACTTTAGAGCGATTCAAAAAAATATTCGTAACCGTCTTTCCGAATTTAAACTCGATTGTTTTCTAATCACCTCGCTTCCTCACGTCCGCTATATCAGCGGGTTTTCTGGTTCGGCTGGATTGTGTTTGATTTTCAATAATTCCAAATACTTCATCACCGATAAACGATATACCGAACAAGCTGCAAAAGAAATATCCGGTTGGAAAATCATTCCCTCTCAAAACGATATTTTCGAAACGATAGCTGAAAATAATTTAATTCCAAATAATTATCGCATCGGCATCGACGGTAATAACTTGACATTTGCTCAATATCAAAACTTAAAAAAATTATTCCCAAATAATCGTGTGCTTCCAAAAGCCGGCTTCATCGAAGATGTTGCAATCGTCAAAGATGCTTACGAAATAGAACAGATAACTAAAGCCGTTGAAATATCCGATAAAGTCTTTTCAAAAATTCTAAACATAATAAAACCTGGCATCCGTGAATTAGATATTTCAGCCGAAATTACTTATCTTCATAAAAAATTTGGTGCAGAACGCGATGCGTTCGAACCGATTGTTGCCAGCGGAATAAACTCGGCTTTTCCGCACGCACGCTCGTCTTCAAAAAAATTACGCAAAGGCGATATTATAACTATCGACATCGGTTGCGTAGTGAATGGCTACAACAGCGATATGACAAGAACAATCTTTCTTGGCAAGCCCGCTCGACCATCGGGCGAGCCAAAATCGGATACTGTAAAAATCTACCGAACGGTTTTATCGGCGCAATTAAATGCTATTGAAGCTGCAATCGAAGGATTAACTTACAAAGAACTTGACGCGGTTGCACGCAACACAATAACTAATGCCGACTACAGCGAATATTTCACACACTCGCTCGGCCACGGAGTTGGGCTACAAATTCATGAGCCACCACGGTTGTCGGTTAAAACTCCCGGCAACCTGAAAGCAGACACCGTTGTAACAATCGAACCGGGAATTTACATCCCAAATTTTGGCGGCGTCAGAATCGAAGATATTATCGTAATTAGCCGGCAACGGAATAAGCAGCATCCAAATATACTTACTCAGTCAACTAAAGAAATGATTATTTTGTAATGTTAAGTACAACCCAAAACTCACGAAATGTCCTCGTAATCGCTTACTACTTCCCTCCTATGGGTTTGAGTGGTGTTCAGCGAACTCAAAAATTTGTAAAATATTTGCACAGGTTCGGCTGGAAGCCAACCGTTATTACCGTTACTCCAACAGGCTACTTTGCGCAGGATTACTCTTTATTAGAAGAATTAAAAAATTCTAACACGGAAATTGTGAGAGTCGGTTCTCTCGATCCAAACAGGTTTTTTAAAAAGAAAGGCATTGTAAAAATGCCGTCCGAACGTGTTCGGAAAATATTTTCTTTTATCAGCGATGTTTTTTTTATTCCCGACAACAAAATCGGATGGAAGCGGAATGTTCTGAAAGCTGCCGATGAATTATTCAAGAAAACTAAATTCGATATTATTTTTGCAACCTCTCCCCCTTATACCGACTTGCTTATCGGACATGAATTATCAAAAAAATATAAAATCCCTCTCGTACTCGATTACAGGGATGTATGGCACGAGTATCCGTTAAAAATTTATCCTACACCATTACACAAGTACAAGAATTATAAATTAGAACAAGAAGTATTACATAACGCTAAAATAGTAATTACAACAAATCGCAGAGTTAAAGAACTTCTTTTAGCGCGATATAAATTTTTGCACTACAAAGACGTTGATATAATTCCGCAAGGATTCGACCCAGAAGATTTTGAGAAGAACAAACCCGCCCCCCGTTCACCTTCCAATAAAATGCGAATCACTCACGCTGGTGTTTTCTACGGCGAGCGGACTCCAAATTATTTTTTTCTCGCACTTCAAAAACTGATTAAAGAAAATCCGCAGCTTCAAAATCGTTTCGAAGTGTTTTTCATCGGCAACTTCCGCGATGAAGATAAAAAACTGATAGACAAATATAATTTGGGAAATGTAGTTACGACTCTCGGTTACCTCGAACATAACAAGTGTGTGCAATACCTGATGTCGAGCGATTTATTCTGGCTGATGCTGGATAACGACACACAATCACCTGGAAAAGTTTACGAATACATAGGTGCACGTAAACCGATTCTCGCTAATGTTCCCGATGGATTCATCCAACAAACCATTTTAGAACTCGATGGAAATGTTGTACTTCCCCCGCAAGATGTGAATGCCACTGCTGAAGCGTTAAAAAAATTTTATATCAAATTTGAAAAGGGTGAGAAGTTTTCTCCAGATGAAGAGAAAGTAAATTTTTACAACCGTATTAATTTAACAAATCAACTTGCCAATATTTTTGGCTTTTTAACGGAAGTGTAGATGAAAGTATTAGTCATAGGTTCGGGCGGACGCGAGCACGCATTGGTTTGGAAAATCAGGCAAAGTCCGCTGGTTACCAAAATATATTGTGCCCCCGGCAATGCGGGCATCGGCGAGATAGCTGAGTTAGTTCCTATCAAACCGAACGACTTCGATTCACTTATCAAGTTTGTAAAAGATAACAAAATAGATTTCACTGTTGTGGGTCCTGAGCAACCACTTATTGACGGTGTTGTCGATGAGTTTGAAGCAGTTGGTTTGAAAATCTTCGGACCATCAAAATCAGCCGCCGAAATTGAAGGCAGCAAAACGTTCGCAAAAGAATTTATGGTGGGGAACAATATTCCAACCGCAAACTTCAAATCGTTCAGCATCGAAAATCGTTTTGAAGCCGAACGCTATATTAACGAAACACCTGTGCCTATCGTCGTTAAAGCCGATGGATTAGCAGCGGGTAAAGGTGTTACGATTTGCGAAACTAAAGATGCGGCGTTGGATATTCTGGACGCTTTATTTACAAAAAAGATCTTGGGAACTGCTGGTGAAAAAATAGTTATCGAAGATTTTATGACCGGCGAAGAACTTTCGATACTAACAATTACTGATGGAACGGATTTCGTAATACTTCCACCCGCACAGGATTATAAAAAAATTTTAGACGGCGACCTCGGTAAAAACACAGGTGGTATGGGCGCCTATGCACCAACTCCGTTTGCCGACGAAAGCATACTTGATGAAATTAAACGCACTATCATTGAGCCAACAATTTATGGAATGAAAAAAGAAGGGAGACCATTCAAAGGGTGTTTATATTTTGGTTTGATGCTTACAGAAACCGGACCTCGCGTGGTTGAATACAACTGCCGCTTCGGTGATCCTGAAACTCAGGTTGTGCTTCCGCTAATCGAAACCGACCTCGTCGAATTGATGCTTGCTTCAATTAACAATAAAATCGGTACGATAGAATTGAGAATAAAACCGATTTCAACTGTGTGTGTTGTAATGTCATCCCGCGGCTATCCTGATTCTTACGAAGTGGGTAAACCGATAACCGGTTTTGATAAGATCAGTGATAACGTTTTGATTTTTCATTCAGGAACTATATTTGAAAATGATGCTATTGTTACAGCCGGCGGAAGAGTTCTCGGGATTACTGCTCTCGGTAATTCGTATGATTTTGAAGAAACAATTCACAGCGCCTATCGTGTTGTTGAAAAAATTACTTTCGACGGCGCATATTACCGGAGTGATATTGGGAAGAAGGCGTTAAGCAGATGAGGAAGTGAATATTTGACAATTGGAATAATGGAATGATGGAGTATTGGAGTATTGGATGATTGAGTCATAGAGTCATTAGAGTCGTTGGAGTCATTGAATCGTTGGATAAATGTCAACCGAAGGCTGATGTGCCTTTGGCACAAATAAATAGATTTATAAGAAAGGATAATAATTTTGAAAATCTTAGTAACAGGTGGTGCGGGTTTCATCGCATCCCACGTAACAGATGCTTACATAAATGCCGATCATTCGGTTGTTATAATCGACAATTTATCGATGGGAGTGAAAGAAAATATCAACCCGAAAGCAAAATTTTACCAACTCGATATTCGTGATGATAAAGTAAAAGATATTTTTGAGCAGGAGAAGTTTGATATCGTTAATCATCACGCTGCACAAATGGATGTGCGTAAATCTGTAGATGACCCGATGTTCGATGCATCTGTTAATGTGGTCG
Organism: Bacteroidota bacterium; assembly: GCA_030682385.1. GTDB lineage: Bacteria > Bacteroidota > Ignavibacteria > UBA10030 > BY39 > JASEGV01. The sequence goes on along the minus strand of JAUXOG010000043.1, from coordinate 67,921 downwards.
GTGTATTGAATTTATTAGAAAACTGCAAAAAGTTTGATGTAAAGAAATTCATATTTGCTTCAACAGGCGGCGCGATTTACGGTGAACAGGACTACTTCCCCGCTGACGAGAACCACCCTGTTCGTCCCCTTTCGCCTTATGGAATAACAAAATTAGCAACTGAAAAATACCTGTTCTATTATGAACAAGTTTTCGGATTGCCCTATGTCGTCCTGCGTTATGCGAATGTGTATGGACCGCGCCAAAACCCGCACGGTGAAGCAGGCGTTATTGCAATATTTGCTAAAAAAATGTTAGAAGGCGGTCAGCCGCAAATTAACGGCGACGGCAAGCAAACACGCGATTATGTTTTTGTCAGCGACGTAGTACGTGCAAACTTACTCGCGTTAGAATATGGCAAATCGGATATTTTCAATATCGGAACCGGCATTGAGACAGATGTTAATTTATTGTTTAACGAAATCAAAAAACTTACAAATTCAAACTGCGACGAGTTACACGCACCAGCAAAGAAAGGTGAGCAGCTCAGAAGCGTTTTAGATACAAGAAAAATTGAAGAAGAATTAACATGGGAACCTAAGTATAAGATTGAAGAAGGTTTGAATTTAACTGTAGAATTTTTTAAAGACAAGTTAATTTATAATGAATCATCTATCAAACATAAGTAACCAAATCCTCTCGGGCAATCGTGTTGCAATTGCGCGCGGAATCTCGATGGTCGAGAACGAACATCAAAACTCACGGTTGCTGTTGGAAGAAATCTATCATAAAACCGGTGTTGCATACCGTATAGGAATAACCGGTCCTCCGGGCGCCGGCAAAAGCACAATCACAAATAAGTTAGCCGCCGCATATCGCAAGCAAGGATTAAAAGTAGGAGTCATCGCAGTTGACCCGACCAGTCCGTTTACAGGTGGTGCGCTGCTTGGCGATCGGGTTCGTATGACTGATATTGATTTGGACGAAGGTGTTTTCATTCGCAGTATGGCTTCGCGCGGAAGTCTTGGTGGATTAAGCAAAAAAGCAATCGAAGCTGCTGATATTTTAGACGCTGCGGGTTTTGATATAATTTTGATGGAAACTGTTGGCGTCGGGCAATCGGAGCTTGATATTGCAGGAGCTACCGATACAACTATCGTTGTGCTTGTCCCCGAATCCGGCGATTCAATCCAGGCAATGAAAGCCGGTCTGATGGAAATTGCCGACTTCTTTGTGCTGAACAAGTCCGACCGTGCGGGAGCCGATCAGGCAGTGATGTCTATAAAGATGATATTAAATTTCAAAACTAAAAAAGATGGCTGGCAGCCGGATGTTATTCAAACCGTTGCGAGCGAAGGAAAAGGGATTGATAAGATTGAAGAAACCATTTCTCATCATAGAAAATATTTGGAGGATTCATCTGGACTAAAAGGGAAAAGACAAAAACGAATGGTAAACCGCATTCACGAACTCGTGAAAGAAAAACTTCACATAGAATTCTGGAATGAAGCTCGCGAAAAATATTTGTTATTGAATATAGAAAATGTAATTCGTAAAGATTCAACACCTTACGACTTAGCAGAAAAGTTATTACAGGATTTTACGAAATAATCATATAAATTCAAACTATACTAAAAGGAATAACGCGTATGAATTCAACCGAACAAACAATACCGACATTCGAGATGACTGAAAACCAGAGAATGGTTCAACAGCTTGCACGTGATTTTGGAGAAAAAGAAATTAAACCCGTTATTATGAAGTACGACGAATCGCAGGAGTTTCCTTTCGATATCGTCCGGAAGATGAGCGAATTAGGATTCTTGGGTGTTATATTTCCTGAAGAATATGGTGGTGCGGGTTTCAGCTATCTTGAATATGTTACCATTATTGAGGAAATTTCCAAAGCCGATCCATCAATGGGATTAGTAATTGCCGCACACAACAGCTTATGCACAAACCATATTTACACATTCGGCAACGAACAACAAAAGAAAAAATATTTACCCGATTTAACAACCGGTAAAAAGATAGGCGCCTGGGCACTTACCGAACCTTCATCAGGCAGCGACGCCGGAAGTATGAAAACGACAGCAATGCGCAACGGAAATTCTTACATACTCAACGGCAGTAAAAATTTTATCACTCATGGTTCAGTTGGAAAAGTAACCGTGGTGCTTGCGATAACCGACAAGTCGAAAGGTAAGAAGGGCATCTCTGCATTCATCGTGGAAAACGATACGCCCGGATTTATCGTAAGCAAAAAAGAGAATAAATTAGGTATGCGCTCGAGCGATACGGCTGCGATTGCATTCGACAATTGTGCAATTCCGATAGAGAACTTAATCGGCGAAGAAGGCAAAGGATTCCATCAAGCTTTAACTATCTTAGATGGCGGACGAATCAGCATCGCCGCAAACGCACTTGGAATTGCACAAGGCGCATTCGAGGCAAGTTTGAAATACTCGAAAGAACGACAGCAATTCGGAAAACCGATTTCAGAGTTTCAAGCGATTCAATGGAAACTTTCCGAGATGGTAACACAAATTGAGGCAGCTCGACTATTAACTTATAAAGCTGCTTATTTGAAAAACAAAGGCGAAGAAGTTATAAAAGAATCCTCAATGGCAAAGTATTATGCGTCTGAGGTTGCAGTTATGGTAACGAACGAAGCGATCCAGATTCACGGTGGTTACGGATTTATAAAAGACTACCCTGTCGAAAAATTTTACCGCGATGTTAAACTTGTAACAATCGGCGAAGGGACTTCTGAAATACAGAAGTTGGTGATATCGAGAGAGTTGCTAAAATAAGTAGATGAGTAGTTGAGAGAACATTTTGCTTCTGGAGTGATGGAAAGATTGAAAGACTGAAAGATTGAATCCGCCTAAGGCGGATGGAGTAATGGATTATTAATTTGAGTTTGAATTATTTTAATTCTATATTATATTCAAATTTTAAAGATAGTGATGGGTGTAAAAAGCCCGCTGGATAACATCCTATAATGATATGAGTGATAGCCCGCTCAAATTATGGAAAACAAAATAAAAACAATAAAACATATGGAATCTATCACACACGCTGCCTGTTTGATAGCACGCTATATGGCAGTATAATTAATAGTTATATGCTTAATGTTATGAAAAAAATAATAGTTTTTATTCTTCTTGTCGTTTTAATAGGATGTACGGAAAAGTCGGTAGATCCTATTAGCAATTCTCCAAATGAAATTAACGGTCAATTTATTAATTGGAATCCTGCAAATGGAGATAGCATTCTCTGGAGAGTCTCAATTGACTCTGTTGAACATTTATTAGCACATACTAAGATTTTAAGTAATGGAAGTTTCAAAATAAATTTGCCAAATCCACCAAGTGAAGTGCTTCATAATTACTTAAAGGTTGAAAGAGAGGATAGCATTTATTTTGAGATGAAAGATAGTATTCAATTTAGTGATACTACTGCAAAATTTATTTCACTTACATTAGAACATTATGAAAGAATTTCTTTCCCAATCCAATGTGGTAGTACAAATGGTTTTGATATAAATTCGATTGTTGGTGACTATCAAATTCATTATTACTATTTCGACCGATCGACTGAAGTAACTGGTAAATGGACCGTATTGTTAAAAGACCAAATGTATCCTCAATACGAAAGAACAATTATTACGCAGTATAACAAAGTTATATTTAAGCAAGGATGGAATCAGATAATTTTAAAATTGGTTTCCTTAGATAACGGTGTTAGGACATTTGAAGTATTGAATGATAATAAAATTTCTACGGAATGGGTATTAGTTGCTTTACCAAATGAGTTCGTAAGGCTATTATAAAAACGCATATAACCAGCGCCTCAACGCCGACCGCCATTTTGGTTTGGCGAATTTATAATTTTTGGCGTTTGGTTTTTGTTCGGCATTTTGTTCTAAGTGTTCATTCTAATTAATTAACTTACAAACTGCACTTGCTGATGCAAGTTAAGTGCAGTTTGTTTAATCTTTGGCATTCCGTTTTAGCTTGGCTTCCTTGCTTGGGGCGGCGGGTTAGGCGCAACGCCGTTAGGTTGTTTTGAACAAGAGGAATTTATGAATCTTGGTCTATCAATATTTTTGTCAGCTTTAATTATCGGTTTGGTGTTACTTTTTAATTCTACAAAAGACCGATGGAATTGGAAGAAAATAGCAAAATGGATAATTATTGTTATCGTTTTAGGTTTATCAGGATTTGGTATATATAAATTTATACTTCCCAGTTTAAATTTCCAATACCCAACGCTCGCTTCAACATTTTGGGATATAAACTTAGGCTCTTCAAAAGAGGACGTAAAGTTTATCAAAGGTGACAACCATTTTTATGATGAAATAAACTCAAGTTGGTTTTATGATAAGACAGAATATACGTGGCGAAAAATATTTTATGAAGTGTATTTCAAAAATGATAAAGTATCCGCCATAATATATACTTGTTCGGTTTGGGATTATGACTCTCCAAAGTTGCTTAATCGTCAATTTCACAGTTATGATCTTAAAAGTATAAAAGATTATTTTGGTGAGCCTTCGGATATTACAAAATCCAAAGATGGAACAGTTCGAGTTTATTCTTTTAAAAAATATCAAGTCGAATTTTATTTAAGAGAAAACAAAGTATTCGGTTATGGTATATATGATCCACAGTATGGTCCTCTCAATTACTAAAACAACCTAACCAGTCGCTCAAGCAGACGTTGCAACCGCCGACGCGCAAAAGTTTTGAGTGTTGAGATTTCTAAATACAACTTACGTTATGAAACAGCATTTTAAATTTAAAACTTTAATCAACCCGCTGGAACGTTGCAACGCAGCTTAGCTCCAGTCCGTTAGGCAACTAATATTATGGGTAAAATATCTGAAGAAACATTTAATAATTGGCGTAAACCTCCAAGTGATACTGAAGAGACAAAATTAGCCAATGCACAAAAAATGATAAGTGAAGCTATAAAGGCCGATTCTGTATTAAAAGAAAAAGAAATACAAATATTTGGTCAAGGATCTTATGCGAACGATACTAATATTAGGTTAGATAGTGACGTTGATATTAATGTACGATTAATGGATATTTTTTTCTTCGATTTACCTGAAGGAAAAAATCGAGGTGATTTCCAGCTTAACTCGCCAAGTGATTATAAGTTTTCGACGTTTAAGGATTCTGTTGAAAATGCTTTAGTCAATAAATTTGGCCGTGATTCTATTGAACGGAAAAATAAATGTATCACAGTTAAAGGTAATACTAATAGGATTCAAGCTGATGTTGTACCCACCTTTAATTATCATCGATATTCTATTGATGGTTCATATGTCGAGGGCACAAAATTCTTTAGCGATGATTATAAGATGGTTGTTAATTTTCCAAATCAACACCTCGAAAATAGTAAAACTAAAAATTCGAATACTAGCAAAAGGTTTAAAAGATTAGTTAGAGTTTTCAAGAAATTAAAAAATAAAATGGTTGAAGATGGTTCTTTCACAAACGACCATATCACTTCATTTTTAATTGAAAGTCTGATGTGGAATATTCCTGATACTATTTTTAATGATAATGATAGTTGGACAGAAAGAGTAAAATCTTCACTTGTCTATTTATATGGATCAACAGAAGAACAAGATAAATGCAAAAAATGGGGCGAAGTTTCTGAACTCTTATATTTATTTCATTCTGGTAGAAAATGGACTAAAGAAGATGTTAATAATTTTGTAATACTTTCTTATAATTATTTGGAGTTTTAGTATGGTAAAGTATAATCTTAGAGCGTTTGGTTCTACTATATTAGGATTAGCTTTTGGAACTTACATCATATTATTTCTTCTAAATCAGAATTTATCATCTATTAAATTTGATACTGCTTTTAAAGACATTTCGACAACTATTTCAATTAACCTAATAATATGGACCTTATTTGTTAAATGGTTTTGGAAAATAAAGATTTTTTATCCTTGGCTTGTTCCTTTCCCAGATTTGTCTGGTAATTGGGAGGGGATAATAATCTCAACTTGGCAAGATAAAATACAAAATCCAATCTCCATTTCAATTCAGATCACACAGACATTTTTTAATACACAAATTAAAATACAATCAAATGAAAGCAATAGTTTTAGTGTTGCGGCATCTTTTGATATTGATAAAGAGCGTGGATTGCAACAACTATATTATTCATATATAAACATACCTAAAACTAGTATTAGAGAGAGAAGTCAAATTCATTATGGTACAACTCTATTACAGTTTTCTGGTTTCAACGTAACTAGTATGGAAGGTGAATATTGGACTTCACGAAAAACCATTGGAGAAATTAAATTAAATAAAATAAAGGTTGCCTAACCCGCCAATCAAGCGGACGCCCACAATAAAAGAAATCGGGAAAAGCTGTTTATCGGCAACGCCGTTAGCCGCTTTATGGCACAACAATTATATTATTCAAACTTGAGGAATAAAGATGTCGTATAACGTTACGGTTTTTTGGGAAAAGAATTTAGACGAAGTTTTTGTTGATAATAAATACAGCAGATTTCACACTTGGATATTTGATGGCGGAATTGAGTTAGCCGCATCTTCCTCGCCACACGTTGTACCACTTCCAATGTCCAATGCATCTGCCGTAGACCCAGAGGAGGCATTTATTGCTTCGCTCTCAAGTTGTCATATGTTATGGTTTTTGTCCATTGCAGCCGAGAAAAACTACATTGTCGAGAGTTATGAAGATAGTGCCGAAGGAATTTTAGGGAAAAATGAAGATGGGAAGTTAGCAATGACGAAAGTTACCTTGAAACCGAAGGTGATTTTTAACAGTAAGACTACCCTATCACGAGAACAGGTGGATGAATTACATCATTTGGCACACGAGAAATGTTTTATTGCAAGCTCTGTAAAAACAAAAATAACCATTCAGCAAATTTAAAAACTTAGGAGAAAATAGAATGAGAGATTTAGCCGTACGTTTGGAAAATCGTCCAGGGGCTTTAGCCGAAATGGGTGAGGCTTTGGGCAGTGCAGGTGTAAGCGTAGAGGACGGCGGGGCGTTTGTCTTTGATGGTAAAGGAATAGCGCATTTTTTATTTGAAGACGCTCGAATCAAAGCAATCTTGAAGGAATACTTATGAAGGCAATTGTTTATACAATACACGCAACAACAGTAAATCGAACATCCTCTTATCATCAGATTAATCAATGGTCTCTTTAAACCCAAAAGAAAGATTTTAGGGAGTGAGTTGGCTGGTGAGATTGTATCAGTTGGAAAAAATGTTAAAACATTTAAAAACGGCGACCGGGTTTTTGGATTAACAACTTCGCGTTTTGGAGCGCACGCGGAATACATTTGTATTCCCGAAACAGGTTCAATCGCAATAAAGCCGGCAAATATTTCGTACGAAGAAGCTGCTGCCATTTGTGATGGGGCATATCTTGCATTGGCAAATATTAAGAAAATAGATTTTAGGAATTCGAATTTGTTTCGAGATTCAGATTTAGGTCTTCGAATTTTTAACCCCGAACACTATTTTGCGTAACATGAGTTAGTAGATCGCCAGTAAAGTAATTAGGAAGGGTTCTTACCGTCTTTCATATTTCCAACAAAAATTATATATTGTAGCAGATAGTTAAAATTTAGTTTTCAATTTACTTTAGTACAGTTTAGCAATGGTGGCTGGCTAATTATTTCTATTGCCTTCTGCCAATACAAAGTCGTTGCTGTCCTTAATGTCCTTTTAAGAAACATATTAGCAAAAAGCAAAACTAATGGCAGAAAAATCGATTATACCTTCAGAAAGCGTAATAAATAAAATTCTTATAATAAGAAATCAGAAAGTAATTCTCGATAGAGATTTGGCTGTTCTTTACAACGTAGAAACCCGCGCCTTAAAGCAAGCTGTTCGTAGAAATAATAGAAGATTTCCTACCGACTTCATGTTCATTTTATCTGGGAAGGAGATTAATAAAATGGTATCACAAAATGTGATACTATCAAAAAGTTTTTTTGGTGGTGCGAACCCAATAGCATTTACAGAACAAGGCGTTGCAATTCTCTCTTCCGTTCCAAAGAGTGAACGAGCTATTGAAGTAATTTAAACATTCATTATTCATTGTTTTTCCAAGATTGAATATTGAATTTCGAAGTGTTTGGTTTTCTATAATTCATTTTACATATTTCACAAAATCATAATTCATAAATCACCGACAATGAGGCAACCTCACCCTAAGTCCCTCTCCTTTCAAAGGAGAGGGGTAGGAGTGAGGTCGAATGAATGGGACCATGACAAAACATTTTAACAATCAAGAAGAAAAAGGAAAACGTCGCCAACTCCGTAAAAACCAAACTTTTTGTGAAAATATTATTTGGATTCATCTGCGCAATAGACAATTACTCGGCGTTAAATTCAGAAGGCAGTATTCCGTAGATAAATTTGTAATTGACTTCTATGCCCCCGAAATTAAACTAGCTGTTGAGATTGATGGTGAAGTTCACGATTTACCGGGACAAAAAGATTACGACAAAGATCGTCAAGAATATATTGAAGAATTTGGGATTAAGTTTATAAGAATTACAAATGAAGAATTGCTTGGTAATCCGAATAGCGCATTTGAAAAAATTGAAAGTGAAATAAAAAAATTACAACAGATAGATAAAACTTAAATCGTTATTCTAGAAACAAAACTTTATCTATGACACACAAAGCATTAGTACCTTCAGAAAGCGTATTAAATAAAATTCTGGTAATAAGAAAGTAATTCTCGATAGAGATTTGGCTGTTCTTTACAACGTAGAAACGCGTGCACTAAAACAAGCCGTAAGAAGGAATATCAGAAGATTCCCTGAAGATTTTATGTTTCAGCTTTCAAAAAAAGAATTTAAAATTTGGAGATCACAAACTGTGATGTCCAAATCGGATCAAAAGGGATTACGGTACCCTCCTTATGCGTTTACAGAGCAAGGTGTTGCTATGCTTTCATCTGTATTAAAGAGCGAAAGAGCTATTGAAATAATTTAAGCATTCATTATTCATTGTTCGTTCAAGATTGAATATCGAATTGTTTGATTTTCTATAATTCATTCTGCATATTTCACAGAAATGGGACCAAGTTGGGACTAAGATGGGACTAAGTTGGGACCGACAAACATTTAAACCACAATTTAATGTGAAAGAGGCAACGATAATATTAGCTTTTTGTAATAAACCAAAATCATTACTCGAGCTAATGGTTCAACTTAAGTGGAAAAATCGAACTAAATTCAGAAACAAATATATTAACCCATTGTTAAAAATAAAATTACTTGCTCTATTAAATCCTGAAAAACCCAGGAGTAGAAATCAAAAATATATAACCACACTTAAAGGTAAAGAATTATTAATTAATTCATAATTCATAAATCCCAAATCATCAATCTAAAATATTCCTATGGCAAAACTTGGATCTGAAATAACACACGACAACGGCTTCAACCGCACCGAGGACTTAACAATAATTTAGTTAGATATCATTATGAAAAAGAATACTAAATTAAATGTAAAAGGAACTGAAATATCGCTCACTAGTCAGAAAAGCGAAGACTACATTTCGCTAACAGATATTGCTCGTTATAAAAATAAAAATGAACCGAAAGATGTGGTAAAAAACTGGATGAGGTCAAGAACGACTATTGAGTTTTTAGGATTATGGGAAAAGCTTCATAATCCAAATTTCAAAGGGGTCGAATTCGACTCCTTTATGTACGAAGCCGGTAGTAATTCGTTTGTACTTTCGCCTTCAAAATGGATTGAGGCAACAAATGCCATCGGTATTATTTCCAGAGCCGGCAATACCGGTGGTACTTTCGCTCATCAAGATATCGCTTTTGAATTTGCAGCTTGGGTAAGTGCAGAGTTTAAGCTTTATCTATTAAAAGAATTCCAACGGCTAAAGCTCGAAGAAGCTAAAACTCAATCATTAAGTTGGAATCTACAACGTACACTTGCTATTGAAAGTCTTAATTCGATTTTTATTCGCCAAGCTTTAACTCAATCAGAAAGATTATCTAAATTGAATGGCATCGCAATTATCCAAATGACTTCTTTGTTAAAATCAAAATCAATGAAACTTTTAAAATAAAAAAAAAGCAAATATCTTATGGCAAAATTAGGCACTGAAATAACACACGACAACGGCTTCAACCGCAACGATGACTTTAACAAAAATTTAGTCAGGAAGATAAAAGCGAAAGCCGATATCATCAAACTCGGCGGTGGGAAAGAAAATATTGAAAAACACCACAAACGGAATAAACTTACAGCCCGCGAAAGAATCGAAAAACTAATCGACCCCGGCAGTTACTTTTTAGAAATAGGATTATTTGCCGCTTACGATATGTATAACGAATATGGCGGCGCACCCGCATCAGGAACAATTTTCGGTATCGGAAAAATTCACGGCAGAGATGTTGTAATCGTTGCTAACGATGCGACAGTGAAAGCCGGCGCCTGGTTTCCGATTACATGCAAAAAGAATCTTCGCGCGCAGGAAATATCAATAGAAAACCGCTTACCTATAGTTTACCTCGTTGACTCGGCTGGTGTTTTTCTCCCTCTGCAGGATGAAATTTTTCCGGATAAAGAACACTTCGGAAGAATATTCCGCAATAATGCCGTTATGTCGTCGATGGGAATTGTCCAAATCTCAGCAATCATGGGACCTTGCGTTGCAGGCGGTGCTTATCTTCCGATAATGAGCGACGAAGCCATGATTGTAGAAAAAACCGGAAGCGTATTCTTAGCAGGACCAGCTCTCGTCAAAGCAGCCATCGGCGAAGATGCCGACATCGAAGAATTAGGCGGCGCATCTATGCACTGCGAAATAAGCGGCGTTACTGATTATAAAATGCCGAACGATGAAGTTTGCTTGGAAACAATCCGCAATATCATTAGTAAACTTGGACAGACACCCAAAGCCGGATTTGATAGGATCGCATCGAAGCTGCCGAATCTCGACCCGTCAGAAATTTATGGTATTTTTCCTGAAGACCGGACAAAACCATACGACACTTACCAGATTTTATCGCGTATCGTGGATGATGATTCGTTCGATGAATACAAAGCCGGCATCGGCAAAACGATAATCACAGGTTACGCTCGCGTAGATGGTTGGGCGGTCGGAATCGTGGCAAATCAACGTGCACTTGTAAAAACCAAAAAAGGCGAGATGCAATTTGGTGGTGTAATTTACAGCGACAGCGCCGATAAAGGCACACGGTTCATAATGAATTGCAATCAAAAAAATATTCCGCTTATTTTCTTTCAGGATGTTACGGGATTTATGGTCGGGACCCGTTCAGAACAAGGCGGCATTATTAAAGATGGTGCTAAAATGGTAAATGCAGTTGCTAACAGTGTAGTGCCGAAAATTACTTTTATAACCGGGAATAGCTACGGCGCCGGAAATTATGCGATGTGCGGTAAAGCTTACGACCCTCGTTTTATTTTTGCTTGGCCCACTGCTCAAATCGCTGTAATGGGAGGAAAACAATCAAGCGAGACACTCCTGACAATCCGTTTAGGTGGTAACAAAGATAAAATTTCCGAGGAGGAAAAGCAGAAGATGCTTTCCGAAATCCAGGAACGCTATAATCGCCAACTCGACCCGCTCTATGCCGCAGCCCGATTATGGGTCGATGATATCATCGATCCTATCGATACTCGTAAAATTATTTCTTACACGCTTGGGATTGCAGCTAATAATCCGAATATTCCACGCTTCAATCCGGGAGTAATTCAGACATAAACGGAAGATTGGATCATTGGAAGATTTATTCATTGACTCAATGAACAAATGGATTAATGGCATAATGGAGAATTGGAGAATGTATTTTTTGAAATTCGTGTTTATGAATTGTTTCGAGTTTCGACCCGCCTGCCAAAGCGAAGCGGCGGGCAGGTATTCGGTCGACGACCCGACTCGTCGAGATTTAGGAATTGAGTTTTTATGAGACGGTATTTGCTTAACAGGAGTTATATTCTCTTTTTTTTAGTCGCGTTGAGTTATCCACAAATAAATTTTGCTTCAACTCAAATGCAGGATTCAAGTAGTTCTGATTATTCCGCGTTCGAGGCGATGGTAACACTTTTCCCTCCTTTTCTTTTACAGAATATCAGTGAATTAAAATCATTTATTCGGAATGATGAATTCTTAAACTTCAAGAAACAGAATGGTGATTTGGCGGCCGTTGATTCGGTTTATCAAAAAGCTAAAGAACTTACACGCGGCAATACCGGAATATCTCTTCTAATTTGTACAATCGCTACACTCGACCATTATACACTCGGTATAAAAATCCCGCTGATCAATCTTTATATTCCTTTAACAAATGAAACAAAAGAAGATTTTCGAAAGCGAACGTCTAATCTTCCTACACATTTTTACAACAACTCTCCCTCGTACCCGTATGGCGACAAAGATAAATTACAGCACATATTCGGTTCGGCGTTTTTAATTTATGCTTTTGAATCGGAGGGATTAGCTGAAAGGTATTCCTTGTTTGTAGAAAAGATTGAAGATAGATATATTAAGGATGGTAATTACGATGAACGCGATATGAAAGCAAATAAAGATGGACAAAAGTTTGGCTTGTTGCTGATGAAAAACAAGAATGCAAAACCATCGGATGTTTTAAACGGTAAGTAGTAGGTAGTAAATAGCATAAGTTCAAATGATAATTTACAAAAAAAGATTAACGAACGACTAATTAATTATGAAAACAATCTTAATAATTGACGATGAGAAGAGTATCCGCGACGCAGTTAAAATGATACTAAATTACGAAAAGTATGAAGTAGAACTCGCTGAAGATGGGCCGAAAGGATTTGCAATATTAGATAATCCTGAAAATCGCATTGATGCAGTTCTTCTCGATGTAAAAATGCCGGGGATGGATGGCATCGAAGTATTACAAACTATAAAAAGCCGGCATACCGATTTGCCCATAATAATGATATCCGGTCACGGCACAATCGAAACTGCGGTCGAAGCAACAAAGTTAGGCGCCTTCGATTTTTTAACCAAACCACTCGATAGAGATAAATTGCTTGTTACACTTCGTAACGCTCTTGATCATAAAATATTAACCGCCGAAATAGAAACTATCCGTCAGAAACTTGAAGGTAAAGATAATATTCTGGGAGAGAGCCAGAAGCTTAAAGAGATATTATCGCTGATTGAGCGAATAGCTCCGACCGACACACGAGTCCTGATAACCGGCGAAAACGGAACCGGCAAAGAATTAGTAGCCAAAGCAATCCATCGTTTTAGCAAGCGTTCCGCAAAAACAATGGTCGAAGTAAACTGTGCGGCTATTCCTCACGATTTGATTGAATCGGAATTGTTCGGACACGAAAAGGGTTCTTTCACCGGTGCAACTGCTCAGCGGATTGGTAAATTCGAGCAAGCCGACGGCGGCACAATTTTCCTCGATGAAATCGGCGACATGAGTTTAGCTGCCCAAGCAAAAGTTTTACGCGTACTCGAAGAAGGAAAGATTGAGAGAGTCGGCGGCAATAGATTAATTTCTGTTGACGTTCGAGTAATTGTAGCAACAAATAAAAATTTGATTGAGGAAATTAAGAAAGGCAATTTCAGAGAAGACTTATACCACCGTCTGAATGTTATTCCGATACATGTTCCTCCTTTACGCGAGCGAAGAGATGATATTCCGGTTTTAACAAAATCATTTGTAGATGATATATGTACCCGGTACGGAATCACGCCAAAAAAATTTTCCGAGCGGGCATTGAATTACTTGAAAGGGCTTGAATACAGTGGTAACATTCGCGAACTAAGAAATATTGTTGAGCGACTTATCATTCTTACTCCAGGCAACACGGTCGAAGTTGAAATGCTTGAGCCGACGGGATTAACAAAAGGAACTGCCACAGACGACATAATTGCAACGAGCAAAACATATCAAGAATTTAAGGACAGATCGGAAGCTGCTTTTATAAAGCGAATGCTCGAAATTCACAATTGGAATATAAGCAAAACCGCCGAAGCGATGGATATCGAGAGAAGTAATCTTTATACTAAAATGAAAAAGTACGGGATGGAGAGGAAAGAATAATAAATGCTTTAGCCGCATTACTTTTTGCCTTCGATGATATTCACTTTTTCTATTTCCTGCATTCTTGCCCTTGTGATAATTATCTGGTTTTAAATGACTATAAGGAGGGCAATGACTTTTAAAAAATCGTTTAAATCATTTCTGTCCTTTTTTAATTTCTTTAAGTCTCGCGCGAGTCATTCTCTCTCGTAAATCTCCTTCTTTGAGAAATTCTTCCTCTAAGTGCTTTATTTGTCGGGCTAACAAAAAAGAAGCTACTTTTATCAAACCCATAATTACATTAGCGCAAATTTCGGGGTCTTTGTTTTCGATGCCCTTACGGAATGTTTCGTAGTTTCCGTTTGGGTCTTTATTAAGTTCGCGTAATCGGGCAACATAAGGGTGGGCTTTTTCCCATTCTTTTAAACCTCTCGTTCGAAGAAAATCTCTATAGTCGATTAACAATTCTTCAAGACTTGCTCGTGCTACATTTGTTAGTTTAATTTCGGCTTCTTTGGAAGTGCCTGATCCCATACTTGCTTCTGCGATATTTTGTTTACCACTACGAGCCGCCTGCACCATTTGGCCTATAGTGCGGTCTCTTTTTTCAAAAAACCTTTTGCAAAAATATACAGTGCCGTCATAGATTATTTCGGCTTTCTTGTATGAAAGCAATTTTTGGTAGCCGCCATGCTGCGGAATAAATCCATCTTTATTGTATTGCTTCTCACCCATATTGCCGTACCTATGATATTCTGTAGGACTTAAACGACAGTAAGGACAGTTAAAAGTCGCTTTAGTCGTTATTGTCCTTTTTAATTTACAAACAGACTTTTTACAAACCTGTTTCGCTGCTGTCAGCTAGCGTCTGGTTAGCCAGCACTTAAAAATATATTTGTTTACCATAGAGCCAGCATAACATCAGTTGAGGATAGAATCTTTCGCTATAAGAAATAAAACGTCTAATAAGCCAATTAATTTCAGAATTAACATCCATTGCATCCTGAAGTGATTCTGGCTGATATCGCACGAGACTACCAAGAATAAAACTTGCGATAAAATAATAAGCAGTGCGTGGCAATACTTTTTTATCATCTATATTTCTTAATAAATACCAAGTTGGTATTTCTTGAATTGTAAGACTTGGCAATAAATGATCAGAGCAGAATTTCGATATTTCATAATATGAATTATCATTCGTAAACTCTTGATTAACCAATAAAACATTTCCTTCGGAAGCTAAAGAGCATATTCCTTTTAGATGTGGAAATTCTATCGACCAATCATTTCTAAATTCTTTCAGGGCTGGTGGAAAGCGCAAAAGAACCGGACCATCTATTTCAGCATCCACATAAATAGAAATTGCACAAGGAGGTATCACAAGCATTCGGTCTATTGCCTTGTCATTTGTGAATTCAACAATGTGGGAAAGCACATATTGCAAACTGAAGGTTGTATTATTTTGGAGATCAACACCCAAAGTCTTGAGATATTC
Source organism: Bacteroidota bacterium (assembly GCA_030682385.1). Taxonomy (GTDB): domain Bacteria; phylum Bacteroidota; class Ignavibacteria; order UBA10030; family BY39; genus JASEGV01. Next base: position 52,356 of record JAUXOG010000043.1, on the reverse strand, counting down.
TTGAAAAGTACCTTCTCCCGTTTTTGCAGCACATTGTAGGAGACTATTTGATTCCACTAATTTCAGCCCATGTCCTTTGGAAGGAATGCAACTAGTCTTTAAGGCAAGAATAGCGCGAGTCAAATTTAAGTATGAATAATACAAGGTGAGAGGTGAAGTTAATTGCCTTGATCCACTTGAAGCTTCACGAAACTGGACTCCTTGACGGATCCTTAAAGACGAATATTCAATGAGTTTCTCAAATTCTTCATCTGATGTTAACTTACGTATAGAATTATGCAAAAAAGCTGAAGAACCGAGTTGATCAATTCGAGACCAAAGCTCAGACAAGGGATTTTCGCTTGGATATTTAATTCCTATAGTTTGAAAAGAACCTTGATATTTTAATCCAATTCCCATAGAAACGATATTAATATTGAATAATGCTAGCTAACTATTATTTATACTGAACTTCTATCTATATATAAATACTACCATTTATTCCCGAATTGATACAGTGTGAATATAAAAAGTTGTTTTGAAGAAATCAACAATTCGGGCTACTTATAACTTTATGTTTTTGGGGTCTATTATTGCCCCTCCTTTGCAATTTCCTAAAACTTCAGCTTTTCCCTGCAGAAACAATTTGCCGGTCAATGCCCCTGTAATAGCGTCAAGTTCATCGCCGTTCATCTTGTTGTTTAACCCTTTCAAGCCAAGCTTTTCTAAACCTTTTCTGAGTTTTGAAAGTCCTTTTTGTTTTCTTGGAATACCCCAAACATCCTGAGCGGCACCGGGGTAAATTTCTATTACCTCATAACCTTTACGTTTCAAAATTTTTTTCAGTTTAATCCCACGGACAGTCAGAGAACGCATTGGACCAAGTGTAATCGGAAAGAACCTGATACCGCGTTTCAACAACTCCCTATCGCACGGACGGAAATGCTCGCCGTTCCTGTCGTCAATATTTTTTCGTCCTGGTGGTAGATTTAAGGGTGCATCTATTGCTACAAGCATTGGCTTAGCTTCTTCCACAAAAGAAATTATTTCTGAATCTGAATACACAGTAGCATACTTATCTACGGTTTTCCCTTTCAGTAAACAAATACCCGTGTTCCGCTTAGGACTTCCGGCTAAGTCGATGCCTACGATTGAAGAGAAAACTCTTTTACTCTTACCCAATAATTTTTATCTCGGATATTTTCCTGAAATATACTCTATCAATGTTTTAATTTCGTAATCCTTTATCTCGAGCATATTTTTTATGATGTCACCGATTGATACAACTCCCGTCATTTCTTTGCCTCTGAATACCGGGAGGTGCCTGATCCTTTTTTCATTCATTGTATTCATCAAACTTTGAATATCATCTTCTTCTCCTGCGACAACTATTTTTTCGCGCGGAGTCATTATTTCACTAACTCTAAGTTGCTGCGGATCCTTTTTTTGAGAAACACATTTTCGTATGATGTCGCGCTCTGAGAGGACACCCGAAATATCGCCGCTCGAATTCTTAACAATCAGCAACCCGACTTTATTTTTAGTCAATTCTTCTATCGCTTCAAAAACAACTGCCTCCTCCCTGATTTGATAGATTTTATGGTCCTTTAATTCCAATATTTTTTTGGCATTCATAACAGGTTCCTTTTTTTAATTTCACACATTCGATAGTATGAATATAAATTTATGTTACGATTAAGTCAAGAAAAATAAACACCTCCGAAATTTTGAGATTCCGGAGGTCGAATTAAACAATATTTGGAGATTGAAAATTATTTGACTAACAACATCTTTTTCATTTCATAATGGTTACCCATGGTGAGTTTATACACATAAACTCCACTCGGATAATTTGCAGCATCCCATACAACTTCGTGAGAACCGGCATCTACAAATCCATTAACTAAAGTAGCAACTTCTCTTCCTAACATATCATACACATTTAAAGTTACATTCATAGCATCCGGAATCTGATATTTGATAGTTGTTGCCGGATTGAACGGATTAGGATAGTTCTGGTATAGCGCAAACGTGGTGGGAGTATTTTCTATGCCTGAAATTCCGGGTTTCGAAATAACTGAACCGGCAGCATCCACTACGAACTGCATAAAGTCGCCCGAACATGTATAATTCTTCGTTCCACCCGTACCGTACACTCGTAAACGAATTACACCCGATGTAGAAATATAGTTTGCAGGAGATACTTGAACATTTGTAACCGTTACATCGGATGTTCCGACTGAACGGGAATCAATCTGCGCCCACGCTGAAGTTGCCCAATTGTACAAATGAAGTGTTTGGGTTGTGGTTCGCGAATACTTTCCGTCATAGGTTACGGTGAGTTTAGAAATAGAAGATGGTACCTGAGCAATAGTTACACTTCCATACCAATCGGTTATTCTTGTTCCAGTTGTTGTAGAATTTAATACATAATAACTTGCATTATTAGTTGCGAGGTTTGAGTAAGTTCCGGAACTGAGACTTCCGCTCGTAATCGTTGTTGCGGATGCGACATAAGTATAAGGAGCGCCGGTTTGGAATGAGTGATCAACATCGGTTGTAGTATTGCCGGCAGCATCAGTAGATTTTACACGGTAGTGATAAACCGCCCCGGCAGAAAGTCCGCTAAGTGTAACACTGTGGCTCGTTACCATGCTTGCATCTGTTGTTGATGAGCCATAAGATGTTGTTAATCCATACTCAACAACAGAATTGGATGCTTCATCAGTTGTCCAGTTAATTGTGGCACCTGTTGTAGTAAGGTTAATTACTTGAACACTCGAGATTATAGGTGGTGTTACATCGTTACTCAGCGTTGTGAATGTATAATCGACTGATGTAGCAGTGTTGTTAGCAGCATCCGTTGATTTTACCCGATAATGATATATTGTACTTGCGCTTAGACCTGTTAAAGTAATACTGTGACTTGTAACCATAGTCGCATTTGACGACGATGAACCATAAGAAGTTGTTAAGCCATACTCCACAACAGAATTGGATGCTTCGTCTGTTATCCAGTTAATCGTCGCGCCTGTTGAAGTAATTGATGAGGCATTGACGCCCGAAATTACCGGAGGCGTTACATCCCCTGAACCACCATCACCCGTATATGAATGAGTAGTTGTACCATACGTTACGGTATAGCTTGTACCTGAAGTTTTTAAAATAACATGATTATTAGCTACAACTCCTGCACCCGATGGGATTGTTCCGCCTGAACCAGTAGCAGTTTGATAGATATAACAATTTGCAACGTCAAGACGGTCAAGAACTATTTGTGTTGGATGGCCGTATGTGTTAGTGCCTACCGGTATTATTCCAACTTCCGGTTGCAGCGTGTTAACAAATGTCTGGTTTGTGCTGTACTGACTTCCGTGATGATTGATTTTAAATGCGTCAACATCACCTACTTGAGGTGCGAGAGGAGTTTCGTTGTCGGCATAGGAAGTGGATTCACCGCCTAAATCTCCTCCGGTAAAGTATTGGAACGTATTAAAGTTAAGCAGCCAGCCAATACTTAAATCGTTTTCACTCCCTGTAGCACCGGGTACAACTCCGAAATTTAATACTTCACCATCGGTAGCTACGCATTTCATTGTTAACCCCCCGCCAAGATCGAGTACTTGACCGAGTGCAACTTTATATCGGCGACCGGTTGAATTAGCAGCAATTTCATAATCAGTAAATGCGACTGTAGTAGGCAGTGGTGCATCTCGTCCTCTGTCATATACTGCACCGATGTTAGAAGCGCCCATTCCATTTATCACTTCATCCAAACCACCTATGTGGTCTGCATGATAATGTGAACATATTACATAATTGAGATACGTAATACCGAGTGAAGTTAAATATGGTCGAATTATATTTGTTCCATTTCCAGTATTACCACCATCAATTAAGACCGTAATACCTGTTGGTGATTTGATCAACGTTGCATCTGCCTGTCCTACGTTGATATGATGGATTTCTAATTGCTGGGCAAATACTGCGAATGTAAAAAGAAATCCTAAAATTACAGCTAATACAAAACATTGCTTCATAAGAACCTTTGTAATTAGTTAATGATATTTTATTTAGGTGTAGCTTATTTTATTTTCCTTCTAATCCATAATTTTTCTTAAAAATGCCGGTTTGCTTGAATCGGTTTTGAATATCCGTTCCTGATCCTCGATGATGTACGATTTATGAATCTGGGAATGTATATCAATACCTTTTCTGATTATTGTCGGTTCATCTAAAGTTCTGATGTCTTGTATCCCTGCCGGAATTCTTTCGACAATCTTAATATCTCTTTTGACAGGACGGACAGAACCTATGCCGCGTCGGTTAAAACCGGTAGCGATAACTGTAACCATTATATCGTCGCCAAAAGATTCATCTACAACATATCCCATAATGATGTTAGCATCTTCACCGGCAGCATCGTGAATTACTTGAACTGCTTCATCGGCTTCGACCAGCGACATATTTGGACCGCCGCAAACATTAACAAGCACACCTTGTGCACCTGCGATAGACACACCATCGAGTAAAGGACTTGAAATTGCTGCGTGAGCTGCCTCGACTGCACGATTTTCGCCGCTAGCTCTGCCCGTACCCATTAAAGCATCGCCTGCTTCCTTCATAATTGTTCTGATGTCGGCAAAATCACGGTTAACATAACCGGGAACAGTTATGATATCGGAGATACCGCGGGTTGCATTATATAACACCTCGTTGGCTTTATTGAAAGCTGCGGTAAGCGGCGTATCTCTGTCAACTATTGAAATTAATTTTTGATTTGGAATTATGATGAGTGTATCAACATGCTTTTTCAGTTCTTCGAGACCGGCATCAGCATTTGCCATACGATGCTTACCTTCGACATTGAACGGTTTAGTAACGATTCCGACTACTAACGCATTTATACTTTTGGCAATGTTGGCAACGATTGGCGCACCACCTGTACCTGTGCCGCCGCCCATTCCGGCTGTAACAAATACCATATCGCTTCCGGCTAATGCCCGTGCTAACTCGTCTCTGTCTTCTTCTACTGCACGCATACCGGTTTGGGGATCAGCTCCGGCGCCTAAACCGCGAGTCAGGTTTTTTCCGACTTGGATTTTGTTGGGTGCCTTGCTTCTTTCAAGTGCTTGTAAATCGGTGTTGATTACAAAAAAATCTACACCATTCAAGCCCATATCAATCATACTGTTGATCGCATTTCCACCGCCGCCGCCTACACCGACGACGCGGATTTTTGCACCACGGTCAAAATTATAATCGAGTTCTATCATCTCAGTATCTCCTTATTTTGTTTTGAAAAAATTAATTAATTAAATATTCTTATACCAGTCTTTCATAAATTCGTAAACTTTTTTTACTGAACCTTTTTTCTTTCCATTCCGTCCGGATAAGCGGAGTGCACGATTTCGCAAGCCGTACAAAACTAAACCCACACTTGTAGCATATATCGGATTTTCAACCTCACGAACTAAACCGGCTTTAAATCCTGATGGGATTCCAATTTTTACAGGCATTCCTAAAACTTCTTTTGCTAATTCTGCGGTACCTTTTATCAGCGAACCGCCACCGGTCAGTACAATACCTGCACCTAAATGTTTCGATGATCCTGATCGTTTAATTTCCAATAAAGCAATCTCTAATATCTCTTCCATTCGTGGCTGAATTATTTGTGCAACAAGTCGCTTATCCACTTCTAACGGTGGTCTGCCGCCGATGCCGGGAAGAATTATTGGACCATCATCAACCACACTTGGTAGGTAAGCAAAACCATTCTGGCATTTCAACTTCTCTGCTTGCTCGGTTAAAATTCCAAGCACTTTACGCAGGTCGTTTGTAACCTGATTACCCGCAATGGGAATTACAGCAGTGTGGCGAATCGTTTTATCCTCGAATACTGCAAGGTCGGTTGTTCCGCCACCTATATCTAACAAAGCAACACCGACTTCTTTTTCTTCATCATCTAAAACGGCATAACTTGAAGCAAGCGGTTCAAGTACCATATCATAAATTTGAAGTCCGGCTCGTTCAACACATTTGTGTATATTTTGAGCTGCCGAAATCAAACCGGTAATAATATGTACATTTGCTTCTAACCGAACACCCGACATCCCGACCGGATCCTTCACACCATCTTGTCCATCGATAATAAACTCTTGTGGGATAACGTGTATAATTTTTCGATCGGAAGGAAGGGCAACACGCTTTGTATCTTCGATCAAGCGATCGACATCAGCTTTAGTTATATCGTTTTCGGGATTGCTTATTGCAATTACACCACGGCTTTGAAAACTTTGTATATGCTCGCCGGCTATTCCTGCAATCACTGATTGAATTTGAATACCCGATCTCGTCTCAGCTTCAGCTACTGCACTGTTAATCGAACGGACTGTTTTTTCAATATTAGTTACAACCCCACGCGTCAATCCGTCGGACGGACTTAAGCCGACACCTAAAATATTTATATTCGATTGCTCATCAATTTTTGCTACAACCGCACAAACTTTTGTTGTGCCAATATCAAGTCCTACTAAAATTTCATTCTCCATTTTATTCCTTTTTATATCGTTCTATCTTTTGCTTTGTGTTCTTCTTTCCATTTGACGACAAGTTGATTTTTAAAACGCACATCTACCGACTCTAAATTTTGTGAACCGCGTGTAACAACATACTTCTGCCAAAAAGCTGAAAGCAATTTCAACTTATGACTGTAGTTACCGCGTCCTAAATTTATCGGCACACCATAATCTGCCGAATGAATTATGATGTCTTTTCCGTAATTGAGATCTATTTCAGAAATTAAGAAATACAAATCGTCATCAATTTTCATTACTTCCGATAATATTGAAATCGCCGTTTGAACATCGGTATTAGAAATTACTGTTCCCCCTTTAATTTTTTCCGGTTCTAGCTTCACTCCTGAAATTATTGGAAGGTCGAGAACCACACTCGCGGGAATTTTACTCAACAAAGTACCATTATCATCAACGTACCACATTTTATTGAACATCAACGAACCGATCGGTTTCCGTTCACGAATTGCAATATGCAGTGTTCCCGAAAAGCTCCTGCTGATATTTGCTTCTTCAACGTATTCATTACGCAAAAGCCCTGTTCGTATGCTGTCGAGATTAATTTCAAAAATCGGATTACCGAATCTGACAGCAGCTAATTTTACAACATCTCTTTCAGGAAGAATATATATACCCTGCACTTCTACTTTTTCTACTACAATAATTTGCTTCCATTGGTTAGCAAATCCGCACAAGAGCAGAAACATAATTGTTATCAACACAAAAAAGATTAAGTATGTAGTTTTCAGTGTCATTTAGAATTCATCGAGCACTTCGTTATTAAAACCGACAAGTTTGATTTCAGGAATTAATTTTATTTTATTTTTTGAGTAAACAGTTTTTCGTACGATGTTAATCAATTGAATAATATCGTTAGCCGAACAGTCGCAAAGATTAACAATAAAATTTCCGTGCTTTTCAGAAATCTGAGCGGCACCGAGACGCGTACCTTTCAAACCCGCTTCTTCAATCAATTTAGCGGCATAATTACCTTCAGGATTTTTAAAAATGCTGCCTGAATTCGGAAAATTCAGCGGCTGCGACTGGTTACGGCGTTGCAGGTAATCAGTCTTCGTCCGCATCAATTCATCTATTTTTCCTTCGGGCAAATCAAACGATGCACCGATTATTGCTGAGTTTGCAAAACCAGAAGTGCGATAACCGAAATTCGCATCTTCTTTTTTTATTTTTTGCAACTGCCCGTCTTTAACAATTTCGATTTCGTATATAAAATCGGATATTTGCGAGCCGTAAGCACCTGCGTTCATTAGTATAGCACCGCCGATTGTTCCGGGTATGCCGGCTAATTTTTCGACACCGCTGCGGCTATGGCGGATACAAAAATCGACGAACCGCGCCAGAATAATTCCGGCTTCTGCTTTAACTAAATTATTTTCGATTTTAATTTGATTCAGTCCGGATGAAAAATTTACTACAACACTACGCACACCGGTATCGCTGACTAACAAATTCGTGCCGTTGCCCATTACGATATAATCGATGATATTTTTTTGCAAATAAGTAATTAAATTCACAGCATCTTCTTTATTGGCAGGCGTAATCAGTAAATCAGCCGGACCGCCAACGCGCATAGATGTGTATTTACTCATCGGCTCGTTTACAAGAATGCTGCCTTGAAAGAAGTTTTTTATTTCATCAATTGAAATCACAAAATTAATTCACCGATTTTAATTTGTTCAAAAATTCGTTGCCGTATTTGTAGATGTCGCCGGCGCCCATAGTAATAACTATATCGCCCGGTTTTACAATTTTCATCAGATAGTTGGGCACATCGGTTTTATTTGGAACATAATGAACATCTTTATGCCCGAATTGCTTCGCTGCATTAGTAATAAGTTCGCCCGAAACACCTTGAATTGGTTCTTCGCGAGCAGGATAAACATCGGTAACAACCAAAACATCGGATAACAAAAACGATTTACCGAATTCTTCATAGAAATCGCGCGTGCGCGAGTAAAGATGCGGTTGAAACACGCAAACAATACGTCGCCGCCAGCCTTGTTTGGCGCCCGCAAGTGTTGCCCTGCTTTCTGTGGGATGATGTGCATAATCATCGTAAACACTGATGCCGTTTATTTCACCTTTCTTTTCCCACCGGCGGTAAACACCTGTAAATTTTTCGATGCCTGCTTTTATTTTTTCGAAAGTAATTCCAAGTTCAATTCCTACACTAATTGCTGCCAATGCATTTTGAACATTGTGAACACCGGGACTTTTCAAAACTACTCGTCCGAGTTCGTTCCGATCTTTCAGCAATGTAAATTCAGATTTATCTTTTTCGAATTTTATATCAACCGCTTGTATATCAGCTTGCGGGTTTAAACCGTAAGTAATAATTTTCTTTTGGGATAATTGCGACATAATTTCTTGTAATGCCGGTTCGTCCAAACACAAAACAACGAAACCATAAAAAGGAACTTTATTTACAAACTGAACGAAGGCACTTTTTATATCCTCAAGGTCGCGGTAACAATCGAGATGGTCGGTCTCAAGTGTGGTGAGGACAGCAATTGTTGGAGTAATCGAGAGAAACGACCGGTCGAATTCGTCCGCTTCTACTACGATGAATTCACCTTTGCCGAGCCGCGCATTCGATCCGCCGAATCCGTCAAGACGACCACCCACAATTACAGTCGGGTCTAATCCGCCTTCCAATAAAACTAAACTTACCATTGAGGTTGTAGTAGTTTTACCGTGTGTGCCCGCAATACCGATTCCGTATTTCAGACGCATTACTTCCGCGAGCATTTCAGAACGACGGATGATTGGAATTTTTCTCCGTTTTGCTTCAACGACTTCAGGATTCTCGGGCGGCACCGCAGAAGAATAAACGAGTGCATCTACATCATCTTTGATGTTTGAGGCGGAGTGATTTTCGAAAATTTCCGCACCAAGTTCAACCAACCTTTCGGTAATTTCACTCAACGCCTTATCGGAGCCGCTGACTTTGAAATTTTGGTCGAGCAGAATTTCGGCAATACCGCTCATTCCTATGCCGCCAATTCCCACAAAATGAATTTTTTTAATTGATGAAAACATATTCTTATCTGTAATAAGGTTTTATAGTATCCCGCCAATGTTTTTTATGCGGGATTTGTTTTACTCGTTCATTTAATAATTGAAGCAGTTCTTTTTGATGTTCGTATCTTCCAAGTCGAATGCGATACAAGCGCAACCGACCTTTTAGCTTAAACACGATCATCTGCGATCTGCCGGCAGTTTTTACCGACCTTTCCCGTCCGATGTATATCCATTCAATATCGGACAAGTTCACTTCATGCTGGTGAAATTTGTGAGAAAAAATTATTTTATCCTCAGCAATTATCAATCTGCGTTTACGGATAACATTCAATAGTAATATTATGAACGATCCTAATACAAAAAATAATATTATGTATATAATAGGATCTTTGAAAACGAGTGAAAAAGAATCTTCTATAAAACTACCCTTCAAGCCGACATATAAAATCAAAGTTATTAAATAAATTAATGCTTGCTGGTAGTAGAAATCGAGTTTGTATTTAAATGCTTTTTCCATATCAGTTCACCATTTTATGAATTTTAGATGCGATAATTTTTCCGGCATCAGGTTTTCCTAATGCTAAACTTTTTTTACTCATCTCACTTCGTAACTGATCGTTATTCATCAGTGCGAGAATTGATTTTTCAGCTTCGCTCATCAGAGCAGAATCCCGTATCACCAAAGCAGCGCCAGCTTCTTCAAGAGTTTTTGCATTTATGGTTTGATGATCAGCCGCAGCATGCGGATACGGAACTAATATAGCCGCTTTACCAAGCCGCGTAATTTCTGCTAAAGTTGTGGCACCTGCCCGACTCAAGATAACATCAGCCGATGCGTAAGCATACTCCATTTTATCAATAAACTTTCCAATCCAAATTCCATCAGTGCTGTTGATTGACAGTTCGTTTAATCTGGAGGTAACTCTTTCGAAATCGCTCTCACCTGTCTGCCAGATTATCTGAATATTAGAATTTAGAAAAGTTCTTATCATACTCAGTAGTGCATTGTTGATGGATGCCGCACCCAAACTTCCACCAAATACGAGGAGAGTTTTTCTAGAATCGGTAAAACCGAAATATTTCAACCCGTCGGATTTCGAGACCGCCTCTAATTCGTTACGAGTTGGATTTCCAGTAAGTTCGATGTTGTTTGAAAGCTTCAGCCATTTTTTTGTAGCATCGAATGTTATAAAAACTTTCGTCATCCTCTTCGATAAAAAGCGTGTAACGGCGCCGGGGAAGCTGTTCGATTCATGAAGAACTGTTTTGAATCCAGCGAACGAAGCGGCTAATAATATCGGTCCGCATACATAACCGCCGGTGCCGATTACGATTGATGGTTTATATTGATTGATTATGTTAAAAGATTGCAACAATGAAATAATTACTTTAAATGGAAATAATAAATTTTGTAATTGTAAACTTCGTTGAAAGCCGCTGATCCAAATCGTTTCAAAAAGATAACCACGCTGCGGAACGACGCGAGCTTCAATTTTATTTTTTGTTCCGACAAAAAGGAATTCTGCATCGGCATCAAGTTTCTTAAGTTCATCTGCAATTGCCAGAGCCGGGAAAAGGTGCCCGCCTGTTCCGCCGCCAGCAAATAAATATTTTCGTATTTGATTTTGAACTTTCAACTTACACCCGTCCTTCAGCGTTCACAGTTCCGACGACCGGGATACGCGTTTGTTTAGGATGCATATCTGTTTGTTTGGAGATATTCAGTAAAACTCCGATTGCATAAGCAGAAATGATAATCGAGGTTCCGCCATAACTTACAAATGGCATCGGCAAACCGGTTACAGGTAATATGCCCAAAGTAACACCGGCATTAACAAATGCGTACGATGTTATCAGCACAGTAATGCTTAGGGCAAGATATTTTCCAAAAGCATCCTGTGTATATTTTGCAATTTTGTATCCTCGTAAAAAAATCACCATAAATAAAATCATAAAAAGAACTGTTCCGATTAAGCCGTATTCTTCGCCGACGATAGAAAAAATAAAATCGCCGTGCGCTTCGGGAACAAAAAAGTCGCGCTGCCGGCTGTTTCCTAATCCAACACCGATAAGTCCGCCATTTCCGAAGGCAAGAATTCCCTGCCATAATTGTCCTAATGCGTTACCGGTAGATTTAATAACAGCTTCATTAATGACTGCTTTAATAGTAGCGATATCAACTTTTATTAAAGCTTCAAGGTTATCTATATACAATCCAATTCGATTTGAACGATATTTGGCTAAAAATAAATACGAGATAACAAGCGGTATCATCGGAACTATAGTTAATACCAAATGCTTTAATCTTACTCCGCTTAAATACATGATTATGAAACCGGTCAGCAATATCATCGCACCCATACTAAAATTTGGCTGCAACATTACGAGCAATGCGATTAAAACTATCCAAAACAAGAGAGTCGCAAATCCGTTTTTGAATTTTAGAATTGCCTCCTCCTTTGCTGCAATCAAAGCCGATAAATGCAGAACAAGTGCAAATTTTGCAATCTCAGAAGGCTGGAAAGTTAGAAAACCAAAATCGAGAAAACGGTATGTTCCCTTCACTTCATTTTTTAAAATCAACAACGCTAACAACAGCCCTATCGCAACAAACATTGCCGGCTTTGTATATTTTTGATATTTTTTATAATCTACATTCATTCCCAAAAAAATACATCCTACCGCTATGAGAACTTTCCAAACATGTTCGTTCAGCAGATGTTCGCTATCCTCAAATTTTTTGGCAGCCCACGTTGACGAAGCGGTGTAAACCACAAGAACTCCGAAAGCTAATAATACCAACACACACAGTAGCGTTGGAAGGTCGGCATAGTTATATTTTTTCGAACTCTTCATAGTTTATTTACTAACTCTTTAAACACTTTACCGCGATGTTCATAATTATCGAACCAATCGAAAGAGGCACAAGCCGGTGAAAGGAGAACAACCTCGCCGGCGACGGCAAACTTCGCCGCTGCGTTCACTGCTTCATCCATCGAAGTTACAATTTGTACTGTTTTGAAACCTGATAATTCGTTATACACTTTCTCAGCCGATTCACCAATTGCAACAATTGCTTTTACTTTTTTCTTTAACAGTTCAGTGAGTTTACTGTAATCGTTTCCTTTATCGCGCCCACCAAGCAACAGAATAATCGGCTCGTTTATAGCATCGAGCGCATACCATACAGAATCCACATTGGTAGCCTTCGAGTCGTTGATATACTTTACACCATTTAACTCGCGCACAAATTCTAATCGGTGCTCAACACCCTTAAATTGTTTTATAGAATGTGAAATTTTATCTGCCCGGATACCCATAACTATCGAAGCTAACGCAGCCGCTAACGAGTTATAAATATTATGCAAACCTTTTATACACATTTCTCCGATTTCGACTAAAGGTATTTCTTCATCATTAATTTTAATAACTAACTTTTGTTTGCCGCTTTCAGTTGTTACAATGTAGCCGCCTTCATTCAACTTTTGATTGATGCTGAAAGGCAACAATTTACATTTTGCCGACTTAACTATTTTCCTTACGATTTCATCATCGATATTGTAAATCATAACATCATCGTTTGATTGGTTCATAAATATTCTTGCTTTCGATGCTGAATATTTTTCCATCGAATTTTCATAACGATCCAAATGATCGGGAGTAATGTTCAGCAGTACCGATACTTTCGGATGAAACATTTCGATATGGTCGAGTTGAAAACTGCTGACTTCTAAAATAGCTGTTGAATTTAATGTTAAAGTATTTACAACACCTGAAAACGCTGTTCCGATATTTCCGGCAACAACATTATCGAGTTTAGCTTCTCTGAATATTTCACCAATCAACGTGGTTGTAGTAGTTTTGCCGTTCGAGCCGGTAACAGCAACAATCGGAGCCGGGCAGAACCAAGAAGCTGCTTCGATTTCGCTTACTACTTTGATTCGTCGCCGTTGTGCTTCGATGACAACTGGCGAATTCGACGGAACACCCGGACTAATAATCATAAACGCACAGTCGAACACACGGTCTGTGTGCCCGCCATACTCGATGCCGATACCGGACGGCTGTAATGATTCAAGTGCGTTTTTAACTTGAGCGCTACTGTTTTGTTCGCTCACAAAAACAGAGGCGCCGTGCGATTTGAATAACTGAGCAGCAGCAATACCGCTGCGAGCAGCACCGATTACAGTAACCTTTATGTTGTCAAAATCTTTCATCTCACTTTAAAAGTAGCCAAGCTTAAAATTACAAACAGTATTGTTATGATATAAAATCGTGTTACTATTTTAGGTTCTTCCCATCCGAGCATTTCGAAGTGGTGATGCAGCGGCGCCATTTTAAAAACGCGTCTGCCTTCACCGTATCGTTTCCGGGTATATTTGAAATAGAGCCGTTGAATAATAACCGACATAGTTTCAATCAAGAATATTCCGCCGAGCGTTGGAAGCAAAAATTCTTTTTTAATCAGAACCGTTAGCGCACCGATTGCACCGCCAAGCGCAAGCGACCCTGTATCACCGAGGAACACCTGCGCCGGGTGCGAGTTGAACCAGAGAAATCCGAGAGCGGCTCCCACCATCGCCGCGCAAAAGATACTCAGTTCACCATTACCTTTTAAAAATGGAATTGTTAAATACTCACTCCATATTGCGTTGCCGCTGATATAGCTGATGACTGCTAAAGCCAACGCAACTATGCCGACTGTTCCGATTGCCAGCCCGTCCAAACCGTCTGTTAAATTTACCGCATTACTTGTGGCGGTAATAATAAACACGACCATCGGGATGTAAAAGAATCCCAAATCGAATTCTAAATGTTTGAAGAACGGAACCGTGGTACTCGTATTATATTTTACCAACGTCGCATCAATCCATTGGGGAAAAAAGTAGATAACACTTCCAACAATTAAACCTATTAAAACCTGACCAATCAATTTATACTCTTCAATCAGTCCTTTGGGTTTCTTTTTTACAACTTTGAGATAGTCATCTAAAAATCCGACCGCACCTAAACCTGCTGTTACGAAGACAATCAAGATGATGTAGCCGTTTGTTAGATCGCCCCACAAAAGTATCGGAATTAGAATTGAGCCAAGAACTATCAAACCGCCCATCGTGGGTGTGCCGGCTTTTTTCAAGTGTGTTTTGGGTGCATCTAATTTTGCCGCTTCACCGATTTGTTTTGCCTTTAGAATTCTTATGATTTTCGGACCGAGCCAAAAAGCCACAATCAGCGCAGTAACTGCAGCCGCACCCGCACGGAATGTAATGTATTTGAAAACCCCTAAACCAGGAATTGCAAACTCACGATGTAATATTTCAAAAAGATAATAAAGCAATATTACCTCAACCTTTCGATTAATGAATTTACAATTTCTTCCATACGCATTCCGCGAGAACCTTTTACGAGCACTACATCACCGGATGAAATTATTTTTAACAAATCTACGGTCATTGATTTTTTATCAGTGTAATGTTTTTTATTTTTTAATTTTGCTGTTCGATTTATGTGTTGCGATATTTTTCCAAAAGTAAAAAGATGTGTAGTTTCAGTTACCTTCTTAAAATATTTATTTATCGCTTCACCAATTAATGTATGATGTTGTTTCGATGATTTGCCAAGTTCGAGCATATCACCAAGAACAATAATTTTTTTACCTTGCGATTTCATTTGCTTCAAAACTTCGATTGCCGATAACATTGAATCTAAATTTGCATTATAAGTATCGTTGATAATTTTTACTTTGTTAACTGAAACAGTTTCCATCCGTTTGCCGGATGTTTTGAACGATTCGAGAGCTTTCACAATTTTTGCAGGTGGTACTTTGAATTGAATTCCTACTGCAAAAGCCGCAAGTGCATTTTGTATATTGTGGTTGCCCGGAATTGGCAAATTTACTCTGAATCGCTTTTTAGATTTCTTAACAAAAACTTCTATCGAATATTTACCGCTTTCATTTATTGTTTGACCTGTGCAGGTAATATCCAGGTTATTTTTATTTGAACCGAAAGAAATAGAATTAGCCAAAGTCCTGCTTAATTTCAAGACCCGTTTGTCATCGGCATTCACGAACGCAACCGATTTATTATTGCGTGAAGCTAAATGCTTGAAAAGTTCACCCTCTTCCTTTGCAACACCATTTATATCTTTAAAAAATTCTAAATGCTCGTTACCGATATTTGTGATCAGCCCGTGTGTCGGTTGCAGAATTTTACAGAGATATTCGATCTCACCGAAGTGGTTAGTCCCTATTTCAATTACTGCTGTCTGATGTTTGCGTTTCAAACCGAACAGTGTTAAAGGAACTCCGATATGATTGTTCAAATTGCCTTCAGTAACCAATGTATCGTACTTCTCCGAGAGAACTTTACCTATCATATCTTTCGTAGTTGTTTTACCGTTGCTTCCTGCGACTGCGAGAAATGGAATTTGAAATTTCTTTCGAAACACGGTAGCCAATTCGCCCAAAGCTACAGTTGTATCTTCAACGACGATGATAGTAACAGCAAACAGTTTTTTGAATTTACTATTCGATTTTATTTTTTTTACATCCGAGAAAAACTTCTTGTCAACAACAACCGCTGCTGCACCGTTTGATATTGCATCGGCTAAAAAATTATGCCCGTCAACATTAGTGCCGTGTAATGCAAAAAACAGATTGCCGAATTTGGTAGTGCGAGAATCTATAGCAACACCATTAAATGGTTCGTTACCCAAATTGTTATTGTTATAAATCTCTAAAAAATTAATGGATAATATGTCGTTTAAAGTAAGCTGCATCTGAATTTACATTTGTCGAATAATTTGCTCTACCACTTCTCGGTCGCTAAAATGAATTTTTTGATTTCCGATAATTTGATAATCTTCGTGTCCTTTGCCGGCGATTAAAATAACATCCCCGTTGGTTGCGAGTTCAGTTGCTTTTTTAATCGCATTCCGCCTGTCAACTTCCTGTAAGAATCCGAAATTATGTTTAACACCTTCAGCGATATCAGCAATTATTTTGTACGGGTCTTCACTCCGCGGATTGTCGGAAGTAAGAATTACAACGTCGCTTAATTCGCTTGCAATTTTTCCCATAATCGGTCGTTTTGTTTTATCTCTATCGCCGCCCGCTCCAAAAACAATAATTATTTTTCCGCCCGGTGCTTTTTGTTTCGACATCAAATCGCGGATGGCGAGCAAGCATTTCATAAGGGCATCGGGAGTGTGCGCGTAATCTATGATAGCCCGCCATCCTTTTGGTGAAACGATATTTTCAAATCTTCCCCGTACTGGTTGAAGAGTTGCAAGCGAATGCTGTATCGAAGATATCTTGATATCAAATACTAACGCAGTTGAAATAGCTGCAAGAATATTATATACATTAAATTTTCCGACGAGCGGCGACTCGATATCGAATTTATCTCCGCTATAGTTAACTTTGAATTTGGTGGAAGCTGGCAACAGTTCAATATTTTCTGCCGAAACATCAGCACGCTGATCCGTACCGTATGTTATTCGCTTCGCCCGACTCGACTCCACGATTTTCAGTCCGTATTCATCATCTAAATTTGTAATTGCGAAAGCATTCTCATTTAAATTGTCGAATAATATTTTCTTTGCTTTGAAGTATTCTTCCATACTCCCATGATAATCCAAATGATCCTGAGTCAAATTTGTAAAAACACCGGCGGCAAAATTTATCCCATACACTCTGTTTTGATGCAGGGCGTGCGAGGAAACTTCCATCGCAACTCTATCGCAACCGGCTTCAGCCATTTTTAAAAACATCTTTTGCAGCTCCAAAGATTCAGGTGTTGTTAGCTGCGAAGGAATTACCTCGTCGCCAATTTTATTTTCTATCGTTCCTATCAATCCGATTTTATTATTTTGTTCTGCTTCAAATAACGATTTGATGATATGTGTTGTAGTTGTTTTACCGTTGGTTCCGGTTACACCGATTATTTTTAATTTATCAGTCGGATGTTTACAGTAATTCGCAGAAATAAGTGCAAGAGCTTTACGACTGTTTCCGACAACGATTTTTACGACGCCGGTGTGCATAAAAAACGAATCTGGCAAAGCTGTGTCGTCTTCGAGAACTACTGCTTTTGCTCCGTTGGCAATTGCATCCTGTATAAATTTATGCCCGTCGGAATTTTTTCCGCAAAGTGCGATAAACATATCGCTCCGACTGACGCTCCGCGAGTCGTACTCAACTTTGTTGATCACAACATCGTGCGTAACCGCCATTTTCCCAAACTGAGTCTGGAAAATTTTTATAACTCCTACATTATTTAATAATTCCGAAAGATGCATAAATTAATAATAGATGTATTCGTACTTTATAATTCTTAAAGGGCTTCCGGGTGAACTTTCGGTTTCTTTAACAGGTTTACCCTCAGCATTATTTTTATAATTATTTGTTCTAACTAAATTTCCGTTACCGTCGAACATTTTTCGTTCAACCAATAAATTCTTTTTGTCGTAATTAAAAACCCAGCGGTAGCGAGGCGTTCCCCTGTCTTTTCCTTTTTCTTCTAACAGTCTTCCTTTTTTATTGTAAGAATATTCTTTCTCTGTGTAAGTTACACCTTCCGGATTTGAAATGATTTCTTTGCTTTTCAATTTTTTATCGTTGTAGAAATATTTAGTTCTGAATGAAGGTTTCCCGTCGGGAAGAATTTCAACAGCCCCGATAGCAGTTCCAGCCGTATCATATTCATACACCAACTTCAAAACAAATTTTTCTCCTTCAAGTAATACCGAGGAATCTAAAAGTCCCTGACTGTTATAAAAATATTTTGTGTTGTAAGTGATTTCCTTTTGAATTTCCTGCCAAAACCTTTGATTTGATTCTGAAACAATTTTACCACGTTCATTATAATGCTTTACAACCACCGACCCATCGGGTACTAATTTATCGTTTGATTCTTTTGCATAGCTGGTTTGAGTTTCGGATTTAATATTTTTTGGTTGCGAAAAAATCAAACTTTGAATTGCTAATGAAATTGTTAACCATAAGAATATTCTAAACATCATAGTTTACCTGCTACTTTTCTATCTTCACAAATTAGCGACACAACCGTTTTACGCGAAGCTGATTTTTCCGCTTCGGGCGATTGACAGACTACAATACCGTTACCATACGCAGTAGATTCAAAACCTTCTAACGAAAGCCTGTTCACCGCCCGCCTTAAAGGAAGCCCAACTACATTCGGAACAACATAAAAACCATTTTCGTCGGCATAATTTGTTTTGACAAACATCAATTTTATTTCAGCCCCTTTTGCTGCTAACGTTCCGGGTTTTGGGTCTTGGTTTAAAACTGAAATTCCGTTCCCAACAAGTGAAGCTGAAAAACCAGATTTCTCCAACATACGCACAGCATTGTTTGGCTGCATGCCACAAACATCAGGAACTATTTGATAATCGCTTGCTTCAAATAGTTTATCTTCATTTATTTTACCATTTCGATTGAATGAGCTTTTCGTGATGCTGATTCGTTCAGCAATTGCTTTAAAGATGACTGTACTTGTAGTTCCACCCGTATAACCACCGGTTTTAGGATTGTCTAACATTACTAAACAAACGACTTGAGGATTTTCGATGGGAAAGAAACCTATAAAAGAAGCGAGATGGTTTTTTTGTGAATATTTACCGTCAACTATTTTGCGTGCAGTCCCTGTTTTTCCGGCTATTCGCAGTCCATTTACAATTGCTAATTTTGCAGTTCCGCGTTCACCTTCGACAACAGACGTGAACATCTGCAAAAGTTGGGACGCAGTTTTTTCGCTGAAAACCCGCCGAAGGATTGTAGGCTGAGTTGAGGCAACCGAGTCGCCGTTTTCATTTTGAATTTGTTTAAGAATATACGGCTTCATCAAAATTCCATTATTTGCGAGCGCTGCATACGCCGCAGCAATCTGAATTGGAGTTGCGCCAACTTCATATCCGCGAGACATCGCTTGCAGAGTAGTTCCCGACCATTGGTTCGGTTTTTTAAGAAAACCTTTTGCTTCGCCCGGTAGTTCGATATTTGTAGAGTTACCAAATCCTAAATTTCGCGCTTGTGAATAGAAAGCTTCCGTGCCGACAATTTTAGCAATCTTTGCAAAAACTATATTGCTGGAAACTTCCATAGCTTCTTTAAAAGTTAAGACATCGTAAGGATGTGTATCTGTTATGATTATGCCTTTCTTACCGGCTGGATAAACATACCTGCCGTTTTCGGCATTAAATTTTTGTTCGGGTTTCACCAAATCTAATTCTAACGCTGCTGCTGCTGCAACGAGTTTAAACATCGAACCGGGCTCGTACGTATCAGTAAGAGCTTTAATTCGTTGTTTTGCTAAATCAGTTTTTGATGAGTGCGACGGATCGAAATTCGGATATTGGGCGATGGCTAAAACTTCACCGGACGAAGGCTTGAGCATTACTACAATTGCACCGTCGGCTTGAAATTTCTCGGCACCTTTTCGTAATTCTTCTTCAACAATAGATTGATATGTTAAATCGATAGTTAAGTAAATGCTGTTACCATTTTGAGGATCAATCTTTGGGAAGTCCAGCACCGGTTGAATACGGCGTGAACCATCACGATATTTTACTATTGAGCCATCCTTTCCGCTCAACTGTGAATTGAAATAGCTTTCGACTCCACCTTTACCATAGTTATCGTAATGCATCCCGCCAAGAATTTGTGCTGCTATATTTCCTGAGTGGTACAATCGTTTCGATACTTCCTCAATCAGCACACCGTGAGGTTTATTTTCTTGAAGAAAATTTTTATAACTCGGATGAATTTCTGATTCTAAACAAACATATCGTTTAGTATTATTAAGTTTTTTTAAATATTCACGCGGATGGATGTTTGTTAGTTCAGCTAATTTTTTAGCGATCGCATTTTTCGATTCATTAGTCATTATCGAACAATCGGCAGCAACTTTTATTACCATTGCCGATGAAGCTAAAATATTTCCGTTACAGTCGTAAATATTTCCTCTGTTAGCCGGGATTGTTGACGGCAGTTTGTATTGCGATTGTGCTTCCGATTGTAAGTCGGTAGAATGCACTACTTGAATTTGAATCAATCGCAATGAAATAATTATAAAAGCGATCAAGCATGCGAACAATATTAATTTTGTACGCCGTTGTTTAATCCTTATAAATTTTTGAGTATCAATATATTTCTGAGTCGATATCATTTATTATTTTCATTGGAAAGTTCAAACCATTCGGGGGGAGTTTTTTGTATAAACATCCCCAATTCCCGTTGAGCTAATGGCACAATCCTTTCGTATGTCGATTTTTTATTAATCTCTGCAATTAAGAATTCGTTTGTGCTTTTTATTGTTCTGTATGTTTTTGATAAAGTATCGATTTCTTTCACTAATGAATTTATTGTCAAAATATTATTTATTACAAGCAATCCGAGAGAAGTACCAAAAATAATAATCAACCCCAGTTTTATAATCGAAGGTCTTTGGTTTGATGCGGACTTGTTTTTTCGCAGCATCACATCCGAAGGCAAAGGTCCTTCTGTTTTTTTTGATCCATTATAAACGAAACGTGGATCCGGGGTCATATTATTTAATTTAACTTCTTGCCCTTGAAACATTTTTTTAATCATTTAGCCGCTCAGCTACCCTCAGTTTTGCACTGCGAGACCTTGGATTTTGCACGATCTCTGTTTCTTCAGGTAGAATCGGTTTCTTTGTTAGAACTCGTATTAACGGCTTCGTTGTTTCTATACCGGTCAATTTCCATGTTATATCTCTAGTCGGAGTTGAAAACTCCCTGAAGAACGATTTTACAATCCTGTCTTCAAGCGAGTGATACGAAATAACAACCAACCTGCCTGCCGGATTCAGGTGCATCAATGCACTTTTTAAAGCCGACTGTAAAGATTCTAATTCTCGGTTTACTTCAATTCTTATAGCTTGAAAAATTCTTGCTAACGATTTATTCAAGAATTTTCCGCTTACAACCGATTTTACAATTTCAGCTAATTCTAAAGTAGTATCGATTGATTTACGTGTTCTTGAATCAACAATCTTTTTTGCAATCCGGCGCGAAAATTTTTCTTCGCCGAACTGCCAGAATATCCGGCTGAGTTCTTCTTCGGAATACGAATTGACGATGTAATGTGCATCCAACTCTTGCCTTGAGTCGAAACGCATATCAAGTTTAGCATCGCTGCTAAAACTAAATCCCTTTTGGGCTGAGTCGATTTGACGGGATGAAATTCCTAAATCAAAAAGAAAACCATCCACTTTAGGTAAGTTATGTTCGGAAAGAATTTGGGAGAGATGCGAAAAATTGCTTTGTACTAATAACACTCTTTCTCCAAAACGCATTTTTGAAAAATCAAGAGCATCTTTATCGGCATCAATTCCAATTAAAACTCCTGTGGGTAAGAGTCGTTCTAAAATTTTTTCCGAATGACCACCACCCCCTAAAGTTGCATCGACATAAACACCGTCAGGTTTAGTAATAAGGTATTCAAGAACTTTTTCGACTAAAACCGGCGTGTGATATTCATAGCTCATTGCATATTATCAAGGAACATCAACCAAGATTGTTCATTACCTTTTGAGCGACAGTTTCGTAAGAATCAACTTGACTGCTAATATATTCTTCGTAAATTTTTGGATTCCAGATTTCTATTCTATTCCGAATTCCGATTATCAACGCATCGCTATCGATCTGAGCATATTCGCGTAAGTCGGGTGGGATACTTATCCGTGCTTGCGAATCTAATTCCACTTCTGAAAGATTAGCATATATCGTCCGCTCTAATTGGCGATCTTCGGAATTATAAGCCGATAGCTTTATAAATTCCGCTTCAACATCTGCCCAAATATTAATCGGATAAACAAACAAGCATTTATCGAATCCGCGCATAATAACAAAATGGTCCTTGATATCGTCGGTAAGTTGCTTTCGCAATTTCGACGGAATATTCAGGCGACCTTTGCTGTCGACGCTATATTTGTATGTTCCTTTAAATGAAGCCATAAATTTTATAATTATTGAAAGGGGGTAATTTTCCTACACACTTTTACCCACTCTTGTATAATTTATATGGTAATTTAAACGATTTTCCTTCAAAGTCAAGCAAAAAAACAAAATTTTGATAATAATTTTTGTGGGTAATTTTTTAAAGTCGTAGTATTTTAGAAAATTGGCTTTATTAAGCTAATTTCGAGGGTTGGGTAACCAACTGTAAGTGAAGGGTTTTTTTACTTTTTTGTTGCTATTTGTAAATTTCTGGTGATTTCAAAATATGTTTTCGGGTAAACACTTTTCTTAACTCGCTTGTTGATTGAAAATGGACAGCATCAATGCCAAGTGCTATTGCAGATTCTACATTCGATAATTTGTCGTCAGTGAAAAATATTTCTTCCGGCTCCATCTCCAATTCATTGAGCATGAATCGAAATATTTCGTCATCCGGTTTCATTACACCGATTTTATACGATAAAAATAATCTTTGAAAATTTTCTAAAATCGGATAGTTCTTTTTAATATGATGCAGATGGAGTTCGTTAGTATTGCTCAACAAATATAACGGATATTGCCGGGCAAGTGCACTAACTACTTCCCCGATATTTTCAACCAACCCGGTCGCAACACTGCACCAAGCGTGAACAAATTTTTCGTAATCAATATCTATTTGAAGCATCCTCATAGTTTCCTTGTAAAACTCGTGCGAACTTAATTTTCCTCTCTCGTAGGCAATCGCAGGGTTTTCTAATAAATTATAAACCTTCTCTTCACTGAATTTACCGTAAAGTCCTGTATGAACTAGGAAAGGTCTATAATCGATTTTTACTAATACATTTCCTAAATCAAAAACTATTACTTTTATTTTGTTGATACTCATTATCTGTACTCAGAATTTGTTACTTCTATTTTTTCACTTATTTGTATAACACCGTAATAACCGCGGCTTGCTTGCCCGCAATTAATTATTTTTGTTTTTCCTAAGACATCCTGTCCGCGTGCTTCGTGTATGTGTCCGCAAATTACTACATCTACTTTTTCATTCTCAATAAAATCCCGGACAGCCGAACTGCCGGCGTGAAAACCTGAATGAACGATATCTACTTTCGTCCCATAAGGTGGTGCGTGCGAAACTAAAATTTTAATTTTTGCTTTCAGCACATCTTGATATCCTTCGGCAATTTTTTCAGCGATTACTTCTTCATCAATTTCATACGGCGTCCGCAGTGGTGAAACCGGCGACCCTGATACGCCAAATATACCTAACTCATTTATTATCAAGCCTTTACCGTGTATTGAAACATTCAATTTACAAAACAAATCATCGTGCTGGGGTAAGTCCATATTGCCTGCAACACACAATAAATTTGGCGTTAAAGTTTGTAATTGCCGAATAACCGATTCAACTTCTTGCACCGTGCCTACGTTTGTCAGATCGCCGCCAATTATTACCAAATCGGATTTTTCAGAATTAATTATTTCGAAGACCCGCTTATACGAACTATGTATGTCGGTAAATGCTAATATGCGCATCTATATTTGTTTGATGTTATAAATTTTACAACTCAACCTACAAAAACATTTAAAAATATCAAAACTTGACTTCTCAAAAATAATTCCTTATTTTAGTGTGCGACAAAATTGACGCTGATAAAAATATATCAAGACATATATGTCTATCAAATAAACAAGAGGTTAATATGAGATCAAAAATCGGCAACCGTATAAACGAATCCCGGTTGAACAAAGAACTCGACCAGCACACATTAGCTGAAAAAGTTGATGTGGCAACACGAACGCTCCAACGTTGGGAAAAAGGCGAGCAAGTCCCCGACAGCAACTACCTGATGCGACTTGCAAAATTTACGGGTGTGCGCCCTGAATGGCTGCTGACAGGTGAAGGCGAGATGTATCATTCGCCGCCCGACAGGACAAAAATTTTTCCATTACACAAAGCAACATATTTACGAGATATTCCTTTAGTGGATATTCCATTGTACTCGTCGGTTCCTGCAGGAAGGACAACTCCTATTTTTCATCCCGATTATGTTGACCGTTATGTTACGATTGATAACATCAACGACCCGAATGCTTTCGCACTTGTTGTTAAGGGCGCCAGTATGTCGCCAAAAATTGAGGACAGCGATATCGTCGTCGTGAGTCCGAAGCAGGAGGTTCGCAACGGTGATATATGTG
Source organism: Bacteroidota bacterium (assembly GCA_030682385.1). Taxonomy (GTDB): domain Bacteria; phylum Bacteroidota; class Ignavibacteria; order UBA10030; family BY39; genus JASEGV01. Next base: position 27,574 of record JAUXOG010000043.1, on the reverse strand, counting down.
TAGTGCGTGTAAACGATGAGGATGTTTTGAAGAAAGTAAAAATCGACAGCACACATATTCATTTAATTCCACTAAATCCCGATTTTGAGCCGGTTTCAGTGCGCAAGCGTGATGTTGGATTTATATGGAGGGTTGTGAAGGTTATAAAGAATTTATGACCCTTCGACAAGCTCAGGGTAAATTTGTAATTCCTAATTGGAGATTTTAGTAACTGATGTTTTGAATTTACCCTTTTGTTTTCTCACTAAATTTAATTAGATTTGTGCAGCAAATATATAGTTTTAATTCGATAGAGGCAATTTGCCTCTTGTTTTTTATAATTTACACAGGATATTTTTCTGAAAAAGTTTGTATTGTTTTTAATAGTAATGATTTTTGCAACATCAACTTTATTTTCTCAACAAGTAATCATTAATGAACTTTATAATTCAAGTGGTAACGATGAATGGGTTGAGTTGCTTGTTGTTCAAGACGGACTCGATATGAGAGGTTGGGACATTAGAGATTTTTCTAGTACCGGTGGCGCAATTGCCCCTTTAGTTTTTACAACAAATGCCCTATGGAATAATTTACGGTCAGGTACTATCATAGTTATTGCACGGCCTGAAAATACGTTTGCAGAAGATCTCGATCCGAGTGATTATACATTAACAATCAAATCAAGTAATGCTACATACTTTACCGGCACTGTGTTTCTTTTTGCCGGATCCAGCGATGCTGTTCAAATCCGGAACGCATCACAAACACACATCTTTGGTGTTTCTTGGGGACCTGCCAATGCGGCCAGTATTCCTTCGCCAAAAGTTCATTTTACGGCTGCATCAACCTCGAACACGGTAACTGCTTTCAAAGGAAATAGTGTTAGCCAATTATCTGATGTAGCGAATTGGGTACAGAATAGTCTTACAATCACACGTGGGACCGGTAATACTACAGAAAACTCTGCGTGGATATCTTTACTACGTGCACGTCCGGAAGGCTCAGGATCGGTATCAATCATACCGACAGTTATAAACGGCAGTGTCGATACAACAATCAAAATTACATATCGAAAAGACAATGCCTTTGCGGTCAACAATTTAAGGATAATCGTCCCACCCGAATTTACATGGTCAAAAAATATTAGCGATGTTAGCTACACAAACATAACTGCAACTGCAAGTACAGCGGGCGATACAATTTATTTTACGGGTATAACGTTCACACAGGATTCAACTGAAATTACAATCTCACCTATTACATCAGCAACATTTACAGGTTATTATAAATTTAAAACTCAATCGGGTGCAAGCGGAAGTTATGGCGATGTTGCCCCGATACCGGTAATTACTGTTTACGGTGCAGCAATACCAATCTCAGAAGTAAAAGTAAACGATGCAAACGGAGCTTCCACGAGAATCGGCGATCTGGTAACTGTTCGTGGGATTATAACTGTTGCAAATGAATTTGGCAGCCCGAGTTTCATACAAGATAATTCCGCTGGAATGTCAATATACGGAACTATCTTTTCTGCAGCCATTAATGTTGGTAACGAAGTACAGGTAACCGGTAAAGTAACACAATTCAGCGGATTGAACCAAATCGAATTGCCCGAACAGTATTCAGTTATTAGCTCCGGCAATTATGTTGATCCAGTAATAGCAACTCCCTCACAAATTAATTTTAATGGAGTTGGTGGAGTTGAAAATTTTGAGGGAAAACTCGTACACATTATCGGGGTTACAGTAAAAATGTTAAATGGAACACCGGTTACAAATTGGGCAGCAAATACAAATTATCGCTTAATCGGTGCATCGCCGAGTGATACAGTTCAAATACGTATCGACAATAACACAAACTTGGTCGGGGGTGTAGCTCCTGCCGGCACGTTCGATCTAATCGGTGTAGTCGGACAATATAAAACAGCTTCACCTTACATTGGTGGTTATCAAGTAATGCCCCGCTTTACTGCTGATATTATTTCATCAGGACCTCTATTCACTGAATATCCTGAAGAAACTTATTTAGATTCATCATCAATAACTCTTGGCTGGAAAACACTTTTTCCCGGTACATCGCGCCTTCGTTACGGTGTTAATACAAACTATGAATTAGGTTTAATCGAACCCGATAATGATTTGAGGACATCTCATTCAGTAACATTATCTGGATTAACAGCAGCAACGATATACAACGTTCAAGCTTTTTCAGTTTCCGGTACAGATACAAGTTTCGCAGGAAATTTAATTGTGAGCACAACCTCTAAATCCCCAACCACCGGAAAAATCAATGTTTATTTTAGCAAGAGTGTGAACACGACATTATCGACGGGTGAGGCAGCTTTAGGTAATATTAATTTCTCTAATAAAATAATAGAGAGAATTAATAACTCGAGAAGATCAATCGATGCGGCACTATATAGTTTAAGCGGTACGGTTGGCGCAAATGTCGCTAATGCTTTAGTCGCTGCAAAAAATCGTGGTGTTCAAGTTCGCGTTATAGGTGAATACGATAACAAAACTACATTACCGTGGTCAACTCTCACAAATAATGGAATCACTGTTGTTTTTGATGCTTACGGACTTAATGACGGTACAGGACTTCATCATAACAAGTTCTTCGTTTTCGATGGTAGAGGCGGTGCTGCTGATAGTGTTTGGGTATGGACAGGTTCTTGGAATGCTACTGACCCTGGTACTGATGCCGACCGGCAAAATGCAATTGAGTTACAGGATGTTGCTTTGGCAGGTGCTTACACACGCGAATTTGAAGAAATGTGGGGAAGCAGCACTGAAACTCCCAACTCAGCCATCTCCAGATTTGGAGCAAGAAAGTTTAACAACACACCACACAGATTCATCATAGGCGGTAAATATGTTGAATCGTTTTTCAGTCCGAGCGACAGAACTACAACTTACATCGGCAAAGCTTTAGGAAAAGCTCAAAGCTCAATTAATATCGCGTTGCTAACTATCACACGTAAAGAGTTAGCTGATTCTATAGTCGTAAAGAAAAATACCGGGAAAAAGACACGTGTAATTTTAGATAATGGTACTGATCTCGGAACTCAATATCCTTACTTGCAAACGAGTGGTGTAGATATTCTCTTAAAAGTTGGCACCGGATTTTTACATCATAAGTACGCAATCGTCGATGCAGAACCTTATGGAGGAACTGCATGGGTTGTAACCGGCTCGCATAACTGGTCGTCAGCCGCCGAAACAAAGAACGATGAAAACACATTAATTATAAAAGATAATAGAATTGGAAATCTTTACATACAGGAATTTGCAGCCCGTTACACTGAAGCCGGCGGAACTGATCCTGTTCAGGTAAACGTAAATGAAAATGGTAATGGAATTCCTGACGACTTCAATCTAAGTCAAAACTACCCGAACCCTTTCAACCCAACGAGTACAATTGCGTTCAGTTTGCCTATAGCAAATTTAGTTACTCTTAAGGCTTACAATATATTGGGACAAGAAGTAGCTACATTAGTGAACGAAGAAATGAAAGCCGGAAATTACACTGTTAATTTCAACGCAACTCAATTAGCCAGCGGTGTTTATTTTTACAAACTTACGGCAGGCTCGTTCACTTCTGTGAAGAAGATGCTCCTCCTACGCTAAACCTGCCCGCCGCTCTCCCGCATCGAGTGGTCAGGCGGGGCTTCGGAGGATAAATGCTGATGCGGTAAAAGTATAATTGATTCATTTAATCATTTGATCATTGAATCATTGGATCAATGATCAAATTGAGCCGATTTCAGTCCGTTAGCTAACGGAGGGGTCGGCTCTTTTGTTTTTGTATGAATGGCTTCGAACTTTTTCTCACTTAGAGAATTATTAAGTTACTGAAGTTACGCAAAAGAGTCATTCTGAACGAAGTGAAGAATCTTAAACCTCAAATTCGAGCTATTTTTAGATGTTTCTCCCGACTAGTCGGGATCAACATGACAAAAAGTCAATTCTGCGTAACTTCAGTAAGTTACATAAACTGATTGCTCATAAAAATAATTTACTCACAAACCGTTAAAACGGTTGAAATTCTTCAGGCGTTGGCATCTGCGGCGTTAGCTGATTATTTTCTATGCAAGTAACGAATCAATTTTAATACAAATCCTGCCGGTATAAATTTTACTGAACAAACAAAAACTCTGTTCATCAATCCGTGAATAGCTAACCTTTTCCCTTTAGCCATCGCGCGGTATCCATAAAGAGCTACATCATAAGAACTGGCAAATTTTAAATACTTCATAATTTTTGATTTTTTCATCCCTGCAGTATCTTGAAAACCTGAGACAGTCGGTCCGGGACATAAACAAGTTACCGTAACTCCGCTTCCTTCAAGTTCAGTTGCAATTGCCTGCGAAAACGATACTACAAAAGATTTTGTAGCATAGTAAACCGCCATCAACGGACCTGGTTGAAATGCTGCTGTTGAAGCTACGTTTAAAATTTTACCACTCCCCCGTTTAACCATACCGGGAAGAAAAAGTCTGGTTAGGTGAACAAGTGCAACTATATTAACATTCATCATACTGTTATGAACATCCCAATCGGTTTCTGCAAAATTTCCAACATATCCGAATCCTGCGTTGTTCACTAAAACATCAATCTGTGTTTGTTGAAGTTCGTTATATATTTCTTGAGCGGAAGTTGGGTTGGCTAAATCTTTTTGGATTACTCTGACTGAAACTTTACTTCCCTTTTCTAATTCAGTTTTTAATTTCTCAAGTTCAATTATTCTGCGGGCAACTAAAACCAAATTATAACCATCGCGTGCAAATAATCGGGCAAATTCTAAACCAATGCCGCCCGAGGCGCCTGTAATTAATGCTGTTTTTCGATTCATTTTCTTTTTCTCACAACTTCATACACTAAAAGTGCTGCAGCGACTGAAGCATTCAGCGATTCGATTTTACCGAAGAGTGGAATTTTTACTAAAAAGTCGCACTTCTCTTTTACAAGTCGCCGCATTCCCCGCCCTTCGCTGCCTACTACTAATGCCAACGGAATTTTGTAATCAAGCTCAGTATATTTTTTATCGGCGCTGCTGTCGGTTCCCACAATCCATACTCCATTTTCTTTTAACTCATCAATTGTTTGTGCAATGTTTGTAACGCGCGCCATTGCAACGTATTCGACCGCGCCTGCTGAAGCTTTCGTAACTGTTGATGTTACCGGAGCTGCGTTATGCTTCGGAATAATTACCCCATGCACACCGGCACACTCGGCTGTACGGATTATTGCGCCTAAATTTTGCGGATCCTGAATTTCATCTAAAATCAAAATTAACGGAAGTTCTTCTTTCGTTAATGCAATTTCAAGTATGTCATCTACATCTACAAATTTTTTCTCTTCGATTATTGCAGCAACCCCCTGATTAACATCATCGGAAGTTAATTCTTCAAATTTATTGCGATTGATTTCGATGCAAGGAATTTTTCTCTCCTTTGCAAGACTGTAAATTGTTTCGATGTTTCCGCCTCTGATACCGTGCAGGAGGAAAATTTTTACGATTGGAGTAGCGGCACGAAGCGCTTCGATAACCGGATTCCTCCCAACAATTAAGTTGTGTGTAATTTTACTTTTTTCTCTCATTTTTTCTTTTCAAATAAAAAATACCTAAAGCTCCGATAGCAATTAATACAATAGAAATAATTTGTGCTTCAGAAAGTCCGAATAAAACTATTGGATTAAGTCGTATGAACTCTACAAAGAAACGTTCCGCTCCTGAAAAAGTCAGATAAATCATAAACAGCATTCCGTCGGGTGCAATTTTTTTACGAAGTTTCCAGAGAATCAAAAATAAAAACACTGCCGCAATCAGTTCATACAACGGTGCGGGATGGACTAAAATATTATCAGGAACAATTCCGTTAACGCCATATTTTTCAACGATTTCCGGGAAGTCGCGGAATGCAGCCGATGGCGGGTAAGTTCCGTTTTCATAACTCATTGCCCAAGGCAGGTCGGTTGGCATTCCGTAATCGCCGTCGCCCGACAAGTGGCAGCCGATACGAGCAATTCCGTAGCCGATCATCAAACCGGGAGCTGCCGCATCGGTGATTTTTAATACCGGAACTTTCTTCTGTTTCAGATACAAAATTATAACAATCGTAGCAAGTATGAACCCACCATAAAATGTAAGTCCGCCTGCGGAAAACATCATCTCGATTGGTGATTGCAGAAAGTGTTCCAAATTTTCTATCAGGTGAAATAATTTAGCGCCAACGATTCCACAGATAACTGCAAGCAATGTAATTGTAGAAGCTAAATTCGGATCTAATTTTTTCCGTTTCAACTCACTTGTTAGTATATAGCTTGCAGTTAGGAATGCGATGCCAAGCATCAAACCGTAACTGTAAACTGTAAGCGGTCCTATTTTAAAAAGTTCTGGATACATATATTTATAAATTTTTCTTCAGGAGTTTTTATAACTTTAATTTTATATTTTGATATACTTATTTCAAAAACGTTTTTTCGTTTATCTATTCCGATTATCTCAACGATGTAATTTCCTTTCAACGACGCATATTTTTTTTCAAATGTAGCTGGTCCACCTCCGGGAATAAGTAACCTCGGTGTTTTTAATCCGATCAATTTAAAAGTGATTTGATTGTCGTGAAAAGTTTCTTCTACATCGATCTCGTATCTGAATGTCGTGAATATTTGAGATGTTTCTAACCGAAAAGTAGTTACGTATTTCTTGGTAAGTTCATTGTAGTTTGAGGAAAGAAACAGATCCAATTCATTCGCTTGATCTGTTTTGCCGACTTTATTTTTCATTTTTTTGCTGTCAGAAAATTTACAAGTTCAACGAACGATAACTTATTCTGATTTCCGGATTTCATTTCTTTAAGTACGACAGTGTTCGTTTTGATTTCTTCCTCGCCAATCACTACTACAAAATCAGCTTGCTGGCGGTCGGCTTCACGCATTTGTGCTTTTAAACTGCGGCGTAACCAATCAATTTCGCAGGCGATGCCAGCATCGCGCATTCGGGCTGCCTCGGATAGTACTTTTTTATAAGATAATTCGTCGGCTGATGCTATAAACAATTTAGGATGCTGCGTGTCTGTTTTCATGTTTTCACGTTTTTCCAAAACCATTAATAGTCGTTCCATACCAGCAGCAAAACCGACTGCCGGTGTCGATTTTCCACCCAACTCTTTTACAAGCAGATCGTATCTGCCTCCGCCGACGAGAGCATTTTGCGAACCAAGTTCATCGCTCGTTATTTCGTATGCAGTTTTTGTGTAATAATCCAAACCGCGAACAATTCTTCCATCTACTACGTATTGAATACCTAAAATGTTCAAAGCTTCCTGCAATTTTTCAAAATGATTTTTACACTCATCGCAGAGATTGTGCATCATCAGCGGTGCATCGTGCGTAAGAATTGTATCGTTCTCATCTTTCGAGTCTAATATCCGCATCGGATTTGTTTCCAAACGTTTTTGGCTCTCGATACTGAGTTTGTCGGAAACTTTTGTTAAGTGTTCCTTTAATTTTTCTTTATACTCGTTTCTGCAAACGGGACAGCCTACAGAATTAATTTTTACCTGAAATTCCTGAATGCCAAACTTCTTGTAAATAGCCGCCGATAGTGCGATTATTTCAGCATCAATTTCAGGATTGGAACCGCCGATTGCCTCGGCGCCGAATTGATGAAATTGCCGTAACCTGCCTGCTTGCGGCCTCTCCTGCCGAAAAGCCGGGCTTATGTAATACACTTTTGTCAGTGGTAGTTTCTCTCCCAAGTTATGTTGGATATAAGCACGAATAACCGAAGCGGTCATTTCTGGTTTTAGTGTTAAACTATCGCCGCTGCGGTCGGTGAACGAATACATTTCTTTCCCGACTATATCAGTCAGTTCACCGATGCTTCGTGCAAAGAGGGATGTTTCTTCAAAAACAGGAGTTCTGATTTCTTTGTAGTTGAACAACTCCATCGTCTCGCGAATATTTTGCTCGACTAATTGCCAAAGGCGTGTTTCATCGGGTAGAATATCCTTCGTACCTTTTATTGATTTGAATTTCAAGTGGATGCCTAAATTATTTCTCGATTAGATGTCGAAGTAAGATGACTCTTCTGTTTTGAAGGCTTCGATTACTTCTGCAGGATTGGATAAATTAAGAAGTCTCTGACGGAATTCTTCTTTGTTCATTAAACGCGAAATGCGGCTTAAAAGTTTTATGTGGGGTCCCACCATATTATCGCGAGCTACTAATAAAAACACCAGCCGTACGGGCTTTTCATCGAGCGATTGATAATCTATTGGTTTACCAGTAATACCGAAAGCTGCGATTATGTCGGATACCGCATCGGTTTTACCATGCGGAATTGCGAATCCGTTGCCAACACCGGTGGACATAATTTTCTCCCGTTCAAAAATGCACGACCGCACTTTTTCTTTGTCCAATATTTTCGTGGAAGCATTTGAAGATATAAGTAAATCTATCATCTCGTTGATGATTTCTTCTTTTGTATTTCCAATAAGATTTGTTTTTACAAGATTTTCATTTAAGATATCGATTATCTTCATCCGAATTTCCTTCTAATTTTGAAATATTATTCCTACATGTCGCGCCATTCGATTACTTTTTCCATATACTCATCAGCCAAACGAATTGCTGCCGATTCGGTATGGGCTTCAGTACGTATGTGGAAAAATGGTCTTTCTCTATCCGGTATAATTTGAACGGAGATATTGTCTTGATGCGAGGTATTGAATTTTATTTTTACACCGTCGACAAGTTCTCTGTCGGCATTTTCTGTTGCTTTGTTTAAGTGTCGCATAACCTGCCCTTTGCTGTCCCACGGGCACATTACATCGCGTTTAACGCTGTAATATTTTACAATATTTTTATCGAGTGAACCAAACTTTTCGCCGCTTACTGCCAACAATTCAATTATTTTAGCCGCCGAATACATTGCGTCGGAAGCGAAAAAAAATTCCGTAAAAATGAAACCACCTTTTGTCCCACCTACAAATGCAACCGATTTGTCAAATGCAGCTTCCATCATTGCGAGGTGCGAATTTTTTGTTTTAGTAATTGAACAATCTTTGCTCAACACATCGATCTCTGACGGTGCGACTATGGGAACTGCTATCCGTTTTGTATTCGGATAAACATCCAGGAATAATTTAACCACCATAGTCAGTAAACGTTCGCCGTCGAGAATATTTCCGAGTTCATCAATAATAGTAATCCGTTCCGACCCCGCATCTATCATAATACCGAGGTCGTATTTTAAAGAAGTAACAATATGAGCAAGCTGCTTAAGCGATTCGGAAATTTCCAATTCATCGCGGGTTAACTTGTTCGGATCGAGGTGCGAATTCAGGGCAACCGATTGAATGTTAAACGAACCCAACAGCGTCGGAAAAATAGTCGCTGCAACTCCGTACGAATAATCCAATACAATTTTGAATTTAGCTTTCCTGATTGCTTCGAGATTTAAGGAGGATAAAAACTTTTGGCGATAAACTTCGGATGTCCTTTCAGCAAAATTTATACTTCCTACCTTGTTAGCGGGTGCGCGTAAAAAATCTTCACCGAAGAATATCCGCTCGACTGATTTAGTTTTCCGGATTGGTAAATCTCTTCCGTTGGAATCGAAAAATATAATATCGGTCATAGCTTTGTTGTAGGGCGATTTTCGTACGTGAATACCGGCTGCTTCGTTACCCGTACTCAACTCGTGCCTTACAAGGGGAATTGGCATAGCACGCAAATCGTTCACGCTGACGCCCGCAGAAAGCAAACCGCATATCATTGCACGATTCAGCATTCGTGAAACGTTATCGGAATCGCGGCTTGTAGCTACTATTTTCCCAACGCCTAAATATGTGCCTAATGCCGCGCCGAGCCGGGCGCCGAATTCAGGATTCATCTCGAGATTCGAAAGTCCCGTTACCCGTGCATCAGTGAACAACTCTTTCAGCCAGCGGTCTTCTAAAACCAAACTACGATTCACAACAGCAGAATCTTCTACAATCTTCTCGGGCCAGAGTTTTATATTAGCTATTAATTTTGCGTTGTTGCCTATAATACACTTGTCGCTTATAAAAACATTATCGCCAACAATCACCCCATCTTGAATATCGCAATCGAAACCGACTACATCGGCTGATAGTTCCGAATTTCTTCCTATCTTGCTGCCGCTCCAAACAACACTGTTTTTAATAATTGAGCCCGCACCTATCATGCAATGATCCCCGATGACCGAATTTGAAATAATAGCATGCTCATCAATCACAGAATTCTTACCAATCAAATTATTTCCTGAAATATTTTCTGAGGCAGTTTTGATAACAGTTTTTTCGCCGGACACAAAATTATTATTTTGCGTACCGTCGGTTTTAATATTTACTTTTCCGCTCAGAAAATCCAAATGTGCTTCTTGATAATCATAAAGATTCCCGATATCCCGCCAGTAACAATCGGCAATGTATCCGTAAAGATCCATTTTTTGTTCGAGCATTAAAGGAAACAAATCCTTGCTGAAGTCGAATTCCTCCCGATAAGGAATAAGCTTTAGTACTTCGGGTTCTAAAATATAAATACCGGTATTTATTGTATCCGAAAAAACTTCGCCCCATGTCGGTTTTTCGAGGAAACGGGATATTCTTCCATCATCCTGTGTAATCACAACACCAAATTGCAGCGGATTGTTGGCGTGAGTCAATATGAGCGTTGCTTTTGCTTTTTTTGAATTATGAAATTCGATTGCCTGAGTTAAATCAACATCCGTTAAAACATCGCCGCTGATAATCAGTATTTGATCGTTCGGAATGCCCAACGAAACAACCGCATTTTTGACGCTGCCAGCAGTTCCGTAGTCGGCTTCTGCTCGAACGTAATTCATCGTTACACCGAATTTTTCACCGTTTCCGAAATAACTTGAAATAGCATCCGGTTGATAAAACAACGAAGATATAATATTATCGATGTGGTGGTTTTTTAACAAGCTGACGATATGCTGCATCATCGGCTTATTCACCATTGGAACCATTGGTTTGGGTATATTTGCGGTAAGAGGCCTGAGTCGTGTCCCAAAACCCCCTGCCATTATGATGGCTTTCATTTAACTCGCTCGTTAACTATTTAATTTTTAGTAAACTTTATTGAAAATTTAATAAAATTTAGGCTACATTGCAATAGTTTTGATACTTTTATTTTTGCTTTTAGAAGATTTTTTAATGGTGTGAGAACAATCGGTTCAATCGACCTTAATTTCGTAGCGTTTGATTTTTAAGTAGAGAGCCTTCTGACTTATTTTTAGAACTTCGGCTGTTTTAGTCCTATTACCCTTCATCATCCTCAAAACGTTTTCGATGTGAATTTTTTCGACTTCATTGATAGAAAGCGTTTGGTGATTGAAATTTTTATGATATACTCCATTTTCAGCAAGCTGTGCAATGGAATTCCCTCTGATGCCAACGTGCATTTTCAAATCGGTCGGTTGGATGATATAATCAGGAGCAAGTAAAACGGCTCCTTCGATTACGTGTTCTAACTCCCGGACATTACCGGGCCAGTTATAATTCATCAAGACTTCAAGGGCTTCGGGACTGATAATTTTTGGTTCTTTAACTTTTGCTTTTTTGAGCAAGAAATATTTGGTCAAAAGCGGTATATCCTCGGGGCGATTACGTAATAGCGGCATCTGTAATGTAACGACGTTCAAACGGTAGAGCAAATCTTCCCGAAACTTTCCGTTACGAACCTCTTCGTGTAAATCCTTATTGGTTGCCGAAATCACTCTCACATCAACGTGAATTTCGTGTGTCCCTCCTACTCTCCTGAAATTACCTGTTTCTAAAAAACGGAGAAGCTTGGGTTGAATTTGTAAACTGATATCTCCCGTTTCATCGAGGAATAGCGTTCCGCCATTGGCTACTTCTACTAAACCCTGCTTAACAGAGTATGCATTTGTAAATGCGCCTTTCTCGTAACCGAACAATTCACTTTCTAAAAGTGTATCAGGAATAGAAGCACTATTGAGAGCAACAAATGGATAATCTTTACGCGGACTACTCTTGTGTATCAGCTGGGCAACTAATTCTTTCCCTGTTCCGCTGGCTCCCTGTATCAAAACGAACGAATCGCTATCGGCAATTCTTCGGGCATCATCAAGAACCTGCACGAAAGCCGGGCTTTTCCCAATTATTTCGGTACTCGAAATTTTGGAAAGCTCATTTTCCAGCAACTTACTTTTAATTAAAAGTTTTTTTCTCTCGATAGCGCGTTCAAGTACATTCAGAAGTTCATCAATGTCGTAAGGTTTTCCGATGAAATCGTAGGCACCAAGTTTCATTGTTTGGACAACTGTTTTTACATCGCCATAACGGGATAAAATTATCACTTGCGAGTCGGGCGACTTTTCCTGTATAAATTGCAGAACTTCGAACCCGCCCACACGTGGTAACTTTATATCGAGGAGGATAACATCATAAAGATTGTTTTGAATTAAATTGATAGCCTCCACACCATCAAATGCAAGGTCAACTATATAGCGGTTAGTTTCCTGTAGTTCGGCTTGAAGAAGATTACTTAATTGAATCTCATCGTCAACGATAAGAATCTTATCTCGTTGAACCATTTACTCACTTAATACTCTTTCGATGGTGGTTAGTAAATCGACCAAGTCATAAGGTTTACTAACAAAATCTTCTGCTCCCAATTTTTTTGATTCGATTGCATTCTTAAGGTCGGCGAAACCTGTCAACATAATAATTTTTAAATCTTTGTGGTTTTGTTTGATATACTTCAAAACCTCGAAACCATCCATGTTGGGCATCTTGATATCCAACAGCACCAGATCAAATTTATTTTGTTTAATCGCATCTAAGGCGAGTAACCCGTCGGCTGCAGTTTCAACTTCATAGCCTTCACCTTTTAACTCCTGACTGAGAACTGTACGAAGTGTATCTTCATCGTCAACCACTAAAATTCTACTTTTTTCTGACATGTTAAGCTCCTAATTTATATTACTTGAATTAACGAATTAAATTCGACCTTATTTTAACTCATATTTTTTGTGTTAGTAAGTTAAGGAAATGATTTAATAAAATCAACTCTTATAGCAATTAAAAAAAAATACTTGTAAATTATGATAACAAATACTATAATAATTCAAAAAATAGGCAAAATAATGGATTTAGATACAATCAACATCCTACTGATTGACGATGACGCGGCTTATGTTAGTGTAGCAAGGCATCTTTTAAATAAATTCCCCGGTAGGAGATTCAATTTAATTTGGAAAGAGAATGGTCAGAAAGCAGTTGCTGAACTTAAAACCAACCCGAATATACAATTAATTTTGGTAGATTATTATCTTCCCGACCAAAACGGTTTAGAGATTGTAAAAGAAATTTCCGAACAAGGTATATCGGTACCCATAATATTTTTAACTACTCACAAAAATTTCAAATTAGCTATTGAAGCTATGAGGTGTAACGTTGAAGATTATCTGATCAAAGACGAAGCTGTTGATGCTTTATTGCCGCGTGCAATAATAACTGTTTTGGAACGGGTTAAAATAAAAAGACAAATTGAAACTGCTGAGAAGGCAAAAATGATTTCAGAAAAAAGAGCTGAGGCTATCCGTGAACTCATTGTTACAATTTGTCACGAATTCAATAACCCGCTGGCTGCAATCAGAATAAGCACCGATATTATTTCGCGCCAGAAGCTAACCGCTGAATCTGAAAAAATTTTGCAGGAATTGATTACAAACCTTAAAATAATTGAAAAGGAAATCTTAACATTGCGTGATATCGATGTTTCTGAAGCGTTAAAGTAACTTGCATTTATAAACGGATATTTCTATATTAAAACAGATATGATAATGCGTGTTCAAACATTTTCTCTTAAAACTGAAAGAATTTTTCCGATCCTCGAGGGTATCAAAAAGAACAATACCCTCAACTCAAAAATCTTTACAAACGAAAAAAATAACATAAAGAGTTCCTAAAAAAGTCCTGCTGATAAATCAGGACTTTTTTTTATTCCATAATGACGATTAAAGAAATAAATAGCCTAATATCTGAATGGGCGCCCAAAGAATTAGCATGGGAAAAAGACAACATCGGTTTGCAGGTCGGCAGTTACGAAAAACCTGTTCATAAAATATTAGCCGCATTAGATGTTACCATCGATGTAGTTGACGAGTGTATATCCAAGAACATTGATTTACTCATCGTTCATCATCCGCTGATTTTCACCTCCATCAAATCCATTAACTCTAATGATAGAATCGGAGAATTAATATTTAAACTAATCGAAAACCGGATTTCGGTTATCGCTGCCCATACTAATTTAGATTTTACTAAATATGGTGTAAGCTATACCCTTGCTCAAAAGCTGGAATTAAAAAACATCAAAATTTTGAAGCCGGCAGAATCGCATTTCAAAAAAATAGCAGTGTTTGTTCCATCCGATTACACCGAAAAAGTTGCTGAGAGTATGGCGAACGCCGGCGCTGGCGTCATTGGGAATTACGATTATTGTTCTTTCCGCACTTCTGGAATCGGCACATTCAAAGGGGGTAAGGAGACAAAACCATTTATCGGCACTCCCGGAGAGTTCGAAAAGGTGGAAGAAATTAAATTGGAAATGATTGTCCCGGATTGGAAATTGTCCGATGTTACGAACGCCTTACGTCGTTCGCATCCTTATGAAGAACCGGCATTCGATATTTATCCGTTGGAAATCGAAACCGAATATTATGGCGGCGGTGCAATTGGAACTTTTGAAGAAGCATTAACTCAAAAAAAATTTTTGCAGCATATAAAAGAAAAATTAAATTCCGAAAACATTAAATACGTCGAAGGCAGTCAGGACAAAATTAAAACGGTAGCTGTTTGCGGTGGTTCGGGAAGCAACTTAATTCCCGATGCGGTAGCTGCTAAAGCCGACGCATTTGTTACCGGCGATGTGGGATACCATTCATTCATTGAAGCTAATGGAAAAATTCTGCTCGCCGATGCCGGACATTTCGAAACCGAAGTAGCAATTGTCGAATCTATTGTGAATTATTTAAAAAACAAGTTTATCTCGCTGAAGGAAAATATTCAGATTTCAGCGGCAACACAGATAAAAAATCCAATTCAAAACATATAAAATTTTTGGAGCAATTATTGGAAACCAAATTACGTTTTCTATACGCACTACAACAAGTCGATTCTCAGCTCGACGAGCTTGAAGATTTTAAAGGCGAACTTCCGGCGATAGTGAATCAACTTACTGAATCAGTAAACTCACTAAAAACTAAGATTACAGAACTGGAAGCAGAAATTAAGAACAACAAGAAAAAAAGTGATGAGGCGGATGTTGAGCAAATCAGCTTATCCGAAAAAATCACAAAATACAAAAAGCAGCAGTACGAAGTAAAAACCAATAAACAATATGATGCACTGACTCACGAAATTGAAAATTCGGAAAAGAAAATCGAACAACTGACGAATGACATCATAATTTTAGAGGGTAATATCAAGCTCGGAAAAGAGGATCTCGAAAAACTGAGAGAAGATCTTAAAACTGCTGAACAGGAATTAGAAGAAAAACAAGCCGAGCTCGATGTTATTATAAAAGAGAACGAAGAAGAAGAATTAAAAGTACAACATGAGCGCGAAAAGTTAGTAGCACGTGTAAATAAACAAGATTTAGCAACTTACAGTCGTATTCGTAAGGCAAAAAACGGATTAGCAGTGGTTTCTGTTAAACGTAATGCATGCGGCGGATGTTATAATAGTTTACCGCCTCAGAAAATTCAGGAACTGCGGCAAAACACAAACATGTTTACTTGTGAACGTTGCGGCAGAATATTAGTGTCCGATACGATCGTAGAAGGAAGTAAAAACCTTTTATGAAAATTAATGCCTTCATTGACGGAGCCTCACGAGGCAACCCGGGCGAAAGTGGCATCGGCGTTTTGTTGATAGACGAGGCAGGCAATACACTTGCTTCGATTAATGGATACATTGGCAAGGCAACAAATAATATTGCCGAATACACAGCATTGATCGCCTGCCTGAAAAAAGCTAAAGATTTAAATTGTACTAAGATTACAATCCATTCTGACAGCGAACTATTAGTCCGACAGATGAACGGGCAATATCGAGTAAAGAATGAAGGTATAAAAGAGATATTTGAACGCGTGCACCGCGTTTTACGATCCGCCAAAGACGGATTTCAGTATGAAATAAAGCATATTAAGCGTGAACAAAACCGCGATGCTGACCTTCTTGCTAATGCTGGAATTGACAGCAAGCAACCTATAAAAATTTAATTAACATAATACCAATTGGTAGATAGTAGAGTTGGACGACGAACGTAAATTGTGCAATCGCGGCGCCGTAGGGCGTCGAGGAAAGTCCGAACTCCGCAGGACAGGACACCTTGTGAAAACGAGGGTGCTGCAAACGAAAGTTTACAGCAACGGAAAGTGCCACAGAAAAAATACCGCCCCGCCTTTGGCGGGGTAAGGGTGAAAAGGCGAGTTAAGAGCTCACCGCTTCGTCAGTAATGGCGGAGGTCCCGAAAGGGATGGCGCTTCTGGCGCCACACGGCAAACCCTATCCGGAGCAAGACCAAGTAAGAAACGAACGGTGCTGTCCGCACTGCCTCCGCTTCGGCGGAGATAGTTTTGGGTAGGTCGCATTAGAGAAATGATTGCAACCCCGTCGCCCCCGCTTCTTGCGGGAGAACGGGGAACAAAATTCGGCTTATAGATTTACGTTTTGTCGTCGTTTCTGCTTTCTTTCCAATTTAACTTTTTAAGAATGAATAATAATATGATAAGAGAACACCGATGGACTTTAACGAACGAACCTCAAATTGAAAAAATTGAAAAGCTTTCAAAAGATATAAATGTTCCTAATGTTATTGCAAAAATATTAGTCAATCGTGGGATTGAAGATTACGATTCAGCAAAGCAATATTTCAGACCTAAATTTGAGCACTTGCACGATCCGTTTCTGATGAGTGGAATGGATAAAGCAGTGAGCCGAATTCTTACCGCTCTCGACACAAAAGAAAAAATTATGATCTACGGCGATTACGATGTAGATGGAACCAGCGGCATTGCAATGCTATATCTATTCTTTAAAAAGTTTAATGATAATACCAAATATCATGTTCCTGACCGTGTGAAAGAAGGGTATGGCATCTCGAACTACGGAATCGATTTGGCTAAAGATTTCGGTGCCACACTGTTAATCGCTATCGATTGTGGAATCACCGCTAACGAACAAGTTGACTATGCTAATTCATTAGGCATCGATGTAATAATTGCCGACCACCACGAGCCAACCGCTGACGTTCCAAATGCTTATGCAGTTCTCGACCCGTTATTGCCAAACTGTAACTACCCCTTTAAATCGTTATGCGGTTGTGGAGTTGGTTTCAAACTTATTCAAGCTGTCGGGCAAAAAATCGGACAGGAAGATTTTGCTTTTTCATTTATCGACTTTGTTACGTTGGCAACAACAGCCGACATCGTTCCGTTAGTCGGCGAGAACCGTACAATTGTAAAATTGGGACTACAGAAAATTAATGAAAATCCGAGACCCGGGATAAGGGCACTTATGGATAATGCCGGAATTAAGACTGAGGAATTAAGTTCATCTCAAATTGTATTCATACTCGCGCCCCGTATCAATGCTGTCGGACGACTCGGCGATGCAGGCAGGGCTGTAGAATTGTTAATCAGCCACGACTATCAAGATGCTTTAAAAATAGCTAAAGTTTTAGAAACTGAAAATCAAAATCGAAGAAAAATTGACGAAGATACTTTCGCCAACGCCCAACAACTTGTTGATAATTACGTAAATGAGGACAACGATTTATCAATTATTTTACATCAAGAAGATTGGCACCCGGGTGTGATAGGTATTGTTGCTTCACGTTTAGTCGAAAAATATTACTTACCCACAATTATGATGACCACAATTAACGGTGTTGCAAAAGGTTCTGCGCGAAGTATTGCCGGCTTCGATATTTACAAAGCACTAAAGCGGGTTGAAGATACGTTATTGCAATTTGGCGGACACAAGTATGCTGCAGGTGTATCGGTTGAGTTGGAACGGCTCGAAGAATTCAAACTTGCATTCAACGTAGCAGTTAAAGAATTACTCAGCGAAGAATTACTTAAACCTGAAATAAAGATTGATTCTGAAATTCAACTTACCGATATTACTCCACGGTTTCAGAAAATATTAAGAGAATTTGCGCCGTTTGGACCGGGTAACTTGCGCCCCGTATTTTTAGTTTCAAAAGTTCAAGCCTCAGCACCTCCAAAAATTGTAGGCAAAAATCATTTGCGTTTAAAAATTAAGCAAAACAATTTTGTCTTCGATGCAATCGGTTTCAACCTAGGACATTTGAAGGATAAAGTTTCTGCATCTATTAGCAGTGCAAAAAATTTGGATCTTGTATTTTCAATCAATGAGTCGGATTGGCAAGGTGGTGCACCTGCTGGCGATGCGTTTCCACAACTTAAAATCAGAGATTTACGCTGAAATTAAATTTTTAAAGGAGAATAGAATATGTCTGGACATTCAAAATGGGCAACCATAAAACGCAAAAAAGCTTCCACCGATGCGAAGCGAGGAAAAATTTTTACACAAATTATTAAAGAAATAACTATTGCTGCCAAGATGGGCGGCGGCGACCCAAACGGAAACCCACGCTTACGTTTAGCCGTCGATAAAGCGAAGGCGAGTAATATGCCCGCCGATAATATCAAACGCGCAATTATGAAAGGCACTGGCGAACTCCCAGGTGTTTCGTACGAAGACGTTACATACGAAGCATACGGTGCCGGTGGTGTTGCTTTGATAATCGAATCGGTAACTGATAATAAAAACAGAACTGTTTCCGAACTACGCCACATGTTAGAACGCAACAACGGCAAATTAGCAACAGCAGGCTCAGTTGCGTGGAGCTTTCATCGCAAAGGTGTTATTCAAATTCCAAAATCAAATTACACCGAAGACGATATACTCGCAATTATTTTAGATGCGGGCGCAGATGATTTGAAAGTAGAAGACGACTTCTACGAAGTTAAAACTACACCCGAAACATTTGAACTTGTTAAAAAAGCTCTCGAAGCAAATAAAATTACTATAGAATCAGCGGAACTTTCTTTGGTTCCTGAAAATTTAGTAAAAGTCGAGGGTAAAGATGCCGAACAGGTTCTAAAACTAATGGACGCTTTGGAAGAAAACGAAGATGTTCAGAATGTTTATCCTAATTTCGATATCGACGAAAAGGTTTTAGCTAACTATCAAGCTTAACCAAACAAGTTTCGATGAAAGCCGTAAAAAATAAACGCATAATTTTAGGAATTGATCCCGGCTCGCTGATTACAGGTTTTGGAATCATCGAAATGAACAACGGAAAATTTAGTCTGGTTAAGTGCGATGCTATCGTGAATAATAGTAAAACCGATTTACCAACACGGCTTGGAGTTATATTTCAAACATTAGATAGCGTAATTAAAAAATATAAGCCCGACGAAATAGCAATTGAGACGGCTTTTTATGGTAAGAATGCACAGTCGGCTTTGAAGTTAGGTCAAGCACGCGGTGTGGCGATGCTTTCGGCAGTTATCAATAAAATTGGATTATCCGAATACTCACCGCGCGAAGTTAAAAAAGCTGTTGTAGGTAACGGCGCTGCATCCAAGGATCAGGTTCAATATATGGTCAAATCAATTCTGAAACTTCAGAGCGTTCCAAAGTATTACGATATTACCGATGCTCTCGCCGTTGCCCTCTGCCACTCGTTCCGTTCAGTCAATTCTCTCATTATTCCCAAAAAACAATTTCAACCGAACAAACGAAGATATAAAGATTGGAAAAGCTATGTTATCATATCTAACCGGAAAATTAACTTACAAAACTCCAACTGAAATTGTGATCGACGTAAACGGAGTAGGATATAGTTTGCATATATCGCTGACAACATACGAGCAATTAAGTTCGGCAAATGCTCAGGTAAAAGTTTTTACATATCTGCACGTCCGCGAAGATGCTTTGCAGTTATTCGGTTTCGCTTCAGAATCGGAACGGGAGATGTTTAAATTTTTAATCTCGGTTTCCGGAATCGGTCCAAAAATCGCACAGGGAATGCTTTCAGGGATGACTGCCGACGAATTGAAATCAGCTATACAAACCGGCGACATTGCTGCGTTAACTTCGCTGCAAGGCGTTGGAAGAAAAACAGCCGAGCGGTTGATACTCGAACTCCGCGACAAGATCGGAAAAGCTGAAATTGAACTTCCCTCCTTCACTGCAACCTCACCTCAAATAAAAACGCGGAACGATGCGCTGAATGCTCTTATATCGCTTGGTTACAATCGCAACACAGCCGAAAATGCAATTCGAGAAGTATTAAAAGAGAACAAAGATTTGCCGGTTGAAGAATTAATAAGGCAAGCATTGAGACACACTTCGAAGTAAGAACCGATTAGTTAGAAATGGTGAAGCAGTCCCGTCTTACGCATTGGGACACCCAAAACCAAGGATTGGAGTTTTATAAGATTATAAATTAACATATCGCTCCTACGGAGCGGGTAATATATTCTTTGATACATAGCTACAGACATACGAGTCCTACGGACTCGATAAATGGTAGTTATGAAACGACTCCAAAGGAGTCGAATGTCTGTAGTATTTAAAATATAATATAATACCGACCCCAGCGGCCTGCCCGCCGCCCCTCTTTTCGGGACTTTGGTAGGCGGGGGTCGAATGTTTGTATGTAAAGATTTTTCGTTTTTGTTAAAATTGTGCGGAAGTCAGGAGAAGTATTAAAAGAGAAAAAAGATTTACCGGTTGAAGAATTAGTAAGGCAGGCGTTGAGACATACGTCGAAGTAAGAACCGATTAGTTAGAAATGGTGAAGCGGTGAGGCGGTGTAAGGGAGAAGCGGTGAGATTAACGAATCGGAGAGATAATTTAGAATTAACCCACTTTATCACAATTTTGTTTTCACCCCATTTTTATTTATATTTTTGCCGATTTTATGCAATTAAAGGAAGCCCGTAAACGGAAAAAAGAAAAATTAACTATCGTAATTGTTCCCGGCAATAAATCTGAAAATGCCAGGAACTTTACTATCGGAAAATTTAGTTTGCTCCTAATATCAATTTCGGCAGTTGGATTGATAGCGGTTTTCGTTGTTGGTTTGCTGGTTTATACTCCATTAGGTCATTTTCTTCCAATAACTGATCCCGAAATTGAGAACAAATATGGCAAACAGATTATTCAGGTTCAGGAAAAACTAAATACTTTAATTAATGAAATTGTTGTTCTGCGGCAATACAATTTAAAACTCAGACGAGCTTTGGGCGAAAAAATAAGCGACTCGGATAGCATATTAGTAGAAAAATATTCTGAACCAGCGAACGAACCCAAAATTAATCTAAAAATTCAGCCGGATGTTGAAATCGAAAGAGTGGAAACACCGCCGTTATTCGGTTCCGATGAAAAAACATTTAACCCATTGCGAACTTCTACAGAAGTCGAATTCGGAATGCCCGACCTTCCACTTACTAAACCTTTTGATGGTTTGGTAACGAAAGATTTTAATCTGGAAACCGGTCATTGGGGAATTGATATTTCCGGAAAAGTAGGAAGCACGATAGTTGCATCGGCAACCGGAACGATTATTTTTGCCGACTGGTCGTACGATTATGGAAATATGATTATCATTGCACACGCAAACGGATTCAGAACTGTTTATAAACACAACCAGCGGACATTGAAAACAGCCGGCGAAATGGTGCAACGCGGCGAACCGGTAGCATTGTTAGGCAATACAGGTAAAGAAAGTACAGGTCCGCATTTGCATTTCGAGATCTGGAAAGACGAAATTGCAATCGACCCGAAAGATTATTTATTAAATTATTAAAAAAAATGAAGGATTAATTAGTTGGCAACAAAAAGTGAAATCTCGAACGAACTTAATTTGATAGGAACTGGAACAATTATCGAAGGCAAGTTGCGAAGCCGCGGAAACATCCGCATTGATGGAAAGATAAACGGCGAATTATTTGCAAGCGAATCGGTATCGGTCGGCTCTTCCGGTGAAATCGAAGGTTCTGTTTCGGCGAAAAATATTTCTATCGGCGGCAAAGTAAAAGGAAGCATCACTGTTCAGGAAAAATTAGTTCTAGAAAACAAAGCAATCGTTAGCGGCGACATCCGCGCCGCAAAGCTCGTTATCGACGAAGGAGCAATATTCGACGGTAACTGCACAATGTCAGGGAGTAAAACTCTCCCGTTGCAACCTGATACAAAACAGTAATTTTCCGAAAAATGAAATTAGAAGATTTGAACAGCTTAGCTAAAGCATACCGCGAGGCAATGCCCTATTTAGCTATCGGCGTTCAAATGGCAGCTATGGTTATAATTATGTTTTTAGTCGGTAAATGGGCTGACGAAAAATTCTCGACACAACCGTGGTTAATGATTGCCGGAATTATTTTTGGCATTTCGGCCGGATTTTATCACTTTTTTAAGTTTGTTACGGCTGAATCCAAAAAATCAAATACATCAAGTAAAAATGAAAATTGATATATCGTTCTTCAAAAAAATATTTTGGATTTTAATTATTAGTATAGTAATAGCTTCTTATCCACTGGCTGTGTTTTCCAACTCGGAAATTATAATTGCCACAGCCGTCGGTGCGATACTAAGCACAGCAAATATTATTGCCGGCTATCTTTCGATCGAATATGCTTTCAACAAATCGATGACCAGATTTTTGAAAACTATTCTCGGTGGGATGGGAATCCGTATGTTCGTGCTGTTGCTTGCTATGTTGTTCGTAATTCAGGTTATAAAACTGCATGTATTGGCATTTACTATTTCACTTTTTATTTACTATGTAATTTTTCTTGTCCTCGAAATTTTTTATATTGATCAAAAAGTTAGAGCAAAAACATCATAAATGAGTTCTATAATCGACACAATTAAAACTTCGTCCCACACAATATCAGGTATTACTGACACAGTTGCGGCACACACTGAACACAAAGAAAATATTTTCGTGGAACTGCTTCATCACACACAAGATTCACCCTACCTCGAAGTTCCATTCGGACATATCAATCTACCTCACTTCCCTCCTGTAAACATATTTGGAATTGAAATCGATTTCTCGATAACAAAACATGTCTTTTTTCTCTGGGTATCAGCAATAATTGTTTTGTTCATTGCTGTTGCGGCGGCACGAAAAAATACTAAATCAAAAATTCCAAAAGGGATAGGCAACTTTATCGAAGTGTTTGTAGTTTTTATACGCGACGAAATTGTTATTCCCAACATGGGAAAAGAGGGTGTACGGTACATGCCTTATCTTCTCACAACATTCTTTTTCATTTTAATTATGAACTTGACCGGACTCGTTCCCTACGGTTCAACTTCAACGAGCAACGTAAGTGTAACAGCCGCATTGGCAATTATCGCATTCGTAATGATACAATCGTCGGCTATCCGCCAACAAGGTATCGGTCATTACCTTGCACATTTAACAGGGGGCGTTCATTGGATACTTTGGCCCATAATGATTCCGATTGAAGTTCTCGGACTGTTCACAAAACCATTTGCACTCTGTATCCGTTTATTTGCAAACATGACAGGCGGGCATATCGTTATAGTTTCGTTGATTGGATTGATATTTATATTCAAAACAATTTGGGTTGCACCAATTCCAATTGCTTTTGCTGTTGGAATAAATATTTTAGAATTATTTGTAGCATTATTGCAAGCATACATTTTCACGATGCTCACTTCCCTTTTTATGGGACTTGGGATGCAGGTTAGTAGTAGTAAAGAAAATTCACATTAATTAATAAACACTTAACAAAAATAAAATTGGAGATATAAAATGGAAGCAAACGCATTTGGATATTTGGCAGCCGGAATCGGCGCAGCATTAACAGTAATCGGAGCCGGACTTGGAATCGGAAAACTTGCAGCAGCAGCAATGGAAGCAAGCGGACGCCAGCCGGAAGTTGCCGGTCAAGTTCGAACCTCGATGTTAATTGCGGCAGCTCTTATCGAAGGTGCAACTTTTTTTGCTCTCGCTATTTGTATAATCCTTGCTACCAAGTAAGATAAAACTTCGAGAATAAAATGTTAGATATAAATCCCGGATTAATAATCTGGACAATAGTAACTTTTCTGATACTGATGTTTTTGTTGACGAAGTTAGCCTGGAAGCCGCTGCTTTCAGCTCTCGAAAAGCGGGAGGAACACATCCGAAGCTCAATCGACAGAGCCGAGAAAGCTGCACGCGATGCCGAACATCAAGCTGCTGAAAACAAAAAGCACATAGCCAACGCCGAAGTAAAAGCCTCGAAGCTATTAAAAGAAGGACACGAGCTTGGCGAAAAATTGAAAGCTGAAATAGTTGAGAAGGCACATCATCATGCGCGGCATATGGTCGAATCGGCGAAATTGGAAATCGAGAGGGAAAAAGAAGCCGCACTTCTCAAACTGCGAAGCGAAGTTGCCGATCTGGCAATCATCGCCGCAAAAAAAATAATTGGCGAAACCCTCGACGTTGAAAAACATCGGAAAGTAGTCGATTCATATTTAGATGAACTGCCGAAAAATTAAGCTATGATAGAATCAAAAGCTGCACAACGTTATGCAACGGCTTTTTTACAGATTGCCGTAGAAGAAAATAAAGTAGAGAAGATCTTCTCCGATATTGAAACCATCGAGAAGCTGTTGAATACTTCTCTCGATTTTAAGCTTTTTTTAAAAAGTCCAATCATCAACACCGAAAAGAAGAAAAAGATAATGTTGGATCTTTTCGAAAATAAAGTTGACCCGATTACTATAAAATTTCTTCTACTGTTAACCACTAAAAATCGTGAGGCAATTATACCGGCAATCATCAGTCAATTTAAATCACTTTTAGATGTAAGACGAGGTATAGTGAATGCTGATATCTCCGCTGTTGTTGCGTTCAGTAACGAACAAAAAGAGAAAGTTACGAAACGGTTAGAAACTCTGACAAAAAAGAAAGTTCGATCACATTTCAAAATCGATCCTACTCTTATCGGCGGATTCAAAATACAAATCAATGATACTGTTTACGATGGAAGTATTTTAAATCAGTTCGATATTCTAAAACAGCAATTTAACACTTAAGACGAAAAAAATATAGAGGAACAGAATGGTAGAAATCAGACCCGACGAAGTATCGGCGATATTACGAAAACAACTCTCAAGTTTTGATAAAGAGATCGACACTTATGAAGTCGGAACAGTATTACAAGTCGGCGACGGAATTGCGCGCATTTACGGTTTACAAAACGTAATGGCGAGCGAACTGGTAGAATTCCCGAACGAAGTATTTGGAATGGTTCTTAATTTAGAAGAAGATAATGTAGGTTGTATTTTATTTGGAGAAAGCCGGCACATTAAAGAAGGCGACCCTGTAAAACGAACTGGTCGGGTTGCTTCGATGCCTGTTGGTGAAGAAATGTTAGGACGCGTAATCAACCCATTAGGACAACCGATTGACGGACACGGTCCGATAAAGGTAGATAAATATTTACCGATCGAACGGAAGGCTTTAGGTGTAATCCAACGACAACCTGTAAAAGAACCATTGCAAACCGGTATCAAAGCAGTCGATGGAATGATTCCGATAGGCAGAGGTCAGCGGGAACTTATCATCGGCGACCGGCAAACCGGAAAAACAGCTATCGCAATTGATACTATCATAAATCAAAAATACACACACAGCGAAAAAGCCCGTGCATCCGGTGTGAAACCGGTTTTCTGTATTTATGTTGCAATGGGACAAAAAGGTTCTACCGTAGCTCAAGTTGTTGCTAAATTAGAAGAATCGGGCGCAATGGAATACACTACTGTGATTGCATCGAATGCAAACGAGCCATCGCCGTTGCAGTTCATAGCCCCGTATTCGGGAGCCACGTTAGGCGAATATTTTAGAGACAACGGCCGGCACGCATTAGTAATCTACGACGACTTATCGAAACACGCACAGGCATACCGGCAGGTGTCGTTACTACTACGCAGACCACCGGGACGCGAAGCATATCCCGGCGATGTTTTTTACATCCATTCACGTTTGTTAGAGCGTGCCTCGAAATTAAGCGAAGAACTTGGCGGCGGTAGTTTAACCGCACTTCCGATTATCGAAACTCAAGCCGGAGACGTATCGGCTTACATTCCGACAAACGTAATATCTATAACCGATGGACAAATATATTTGGAGCCTGGATTATTCAACTCGGGCGTTCGCCCCGCTATCAACGTAGGTATATCGGTATCGCGTGTGGGCGGTAACGCCCAGATTAAAGCTATGAAAAAAATTGCAGGCCGGCTTCGCCTCGATTTGGCTCAATACCGTGAATTGGAAGCTTTTGCAAAGTTCGGTTCCGATTTAGATAAATCTACACAAGCACAACTTCGACGCGGTTCGCGTCTCGTTGAACTCCTGAAACAAGGACAGTACAACCCGATGTCTGTTGAAGATGAAGTAATTGTAATTTTTGCCGGTACGAATGGCTATTTAGATGAACTTCCGTTAGAACATGTTCAACGATTCGAGAAAGAGTTTTTAGAAACGATGCATCTAAAACATAAAGATTTGTTGAACGAGATTTCGGAAAAGAAAGACCTAACCGAACCGATTACTAACAAACTTCATTCAATATTAAAAGAATTTTTAGCTTCGTTTAAATTAGGATAAAAGATGCCGACGCTACGTGAAATACGCCAACGTATAGGTGGAGTTAAAAACACACAGAAGATAACAAAAGCCATGAAAATGGTTGCAGCCGCAAAGTTGCGCCGCGCTCAAGATGCTATTATTTCGGCACGCCCTTATGCACGCAAGATAAAAGAACTTCTGCAAAATTTATCAGCTAACAATCAGGATTATTCAAATCCATTCTTCGCACAACGTGAAGTCAAAAATGTCATACTTGTAGTTGTAACATCCGACAGAGGACTTTGCGGAGCTTTTAGTTCCAACATCATCCGCACTACACGACAGCACATCAATCGTTATTATTCTGATCCGGGTTATAATCTACGTTTGATAACTGTTGGTAAAAAGGGATACGATTATTTTGTAAAAAGAGAGATTAAAATTGAGAGTAAACACATCGGTATTTTCTCGCATTTAGATTTTCAGATCGCTAAGAATATCATTACTGAAATCAGCAGCAGTTTCCTGAAAGGTAAATGCGATAAAATTGAAGTAATTTACAATGAATTCAAAACGGTAGCTCAACAACGGATTGTTATCGAACAACTTCTTCCGATTCCATTAGAATCAATTCAATCAAAGGATAGCAACCCTGCCGATTACATTTACGAGCCATCCAGTAAAAAGATAATAGATTCGTTGATACCAAAGCATCTTAATTTCCAGATGTGGCGAATTTTATTGGAATCGAATGCAGCCGAACAAGGATCGCGAATGACCGCAATGGAAAGCGCCACTACGAATGCAAACGATTTGATAAAAAATTTACAATTAGTTTACAACAAAGCCCGGCAGGCATCAATAACGAAAGA
>JAUXOG010000098.1 GCA_030682385.1 Bacteroidota bacterium | reverse complement strand
CTGCAGAAGATTTTACACTTCCGCATTTAAAAATTTATCAGGTTCGTCCATTGCTCGATTCGCCAACTTCAAACCCCGATTATGCTGAATGGCCCGTCGGACAAGGTGCACCTTGGATTGATGTAGATAGGAATGGAAGCTGGGATCCAAACATTGATAAAATCGGCATACAGTGGCCCTCAGGTCCTGAATATCCGGATATGATTCAATTTTATGTTTATAATGACGCTGACGAAACTAACCACCGCTGGATTTGGGGTCAGTCAAAACCACTCGGGGTTGAGGTCAGGCAAACTAACTGGGCATATCGGACTGGATTTGGTGATGCACATTTCTTGAGATTTCAAATTTATAATAAAAGCAGTAATGTTCTCGACAGTACATATTTTGCTGTATGGTCTGATCCAGACCTTGGTGATCCTTTTGATGATTATGTTGGATGTGATACAACACTCGATTCAAATGGTAAACCTCACAACTTAGGATATGCATATAACGGTGATAACATTGATGGACCTCCAGGATACGGAATCGCACCACCGGCAGTTGGTTTCAAACTTATGCAAGGACCTCTCACACAAGGTAGCACGAGCGACACTGCAATTGCTTTCGGGAAAAAATGGGCTGGATTTAAAAACGGTAAAATTTCATCTTTTAATTTTTTCTGCGGTCCCGGTCAAGGTGGTTGCACTAATCCGGATTGGTATGACCCATCATTATATGAACAATCTTATAATTTGATGAAAGGTCTAACCCGAACCGGAAGACCTCAAATATGCAATGGCGATACTACAAAATTTATATTTGCCGGTGATCCTGTAACAGGAACAGGTTGTTTGAATAGTCATTTTCTACAACCATCCGATATGAGATTTACAATGCCAACCGGTCCTTTAACAATTGCACCAGGAGATTCACAAGAAGTAATCTATGCAGTCATCATTGATAGAGGGGCTAATAATATAAACAGCATTACGCGACTTAGAATCTTATCTGAATGCGTTAATCTTGCGTATGAAAACAGTTTCAAAAATATTCCGTTTGCCTCTTTAATATCTCCAAATATATACTCTCCCCCTTTTCTTATAAATGCTTTTGTAAAAGATGCTATTCAAGTTGTTGCAACGCTTACAAGCCAGTCAGGGGCAATTTTAGGAACTGCTACTCTTTATGACGACGGCTTGCACGACGATAGTTCAGCCAACGATAATCTATGGGGTAATTGGCTTCACTCGAACGTCGATTCAGCGGCTGCACTGTTGAGTTTTACGATTACTTATTCTAACAACCAAACATTAGAATGGCGAAATATATTAACCGGAATTACAACAAGCGGCAGAATAAAAATTGACGATTTTAAAATTACAGCCGACAATACCAATGATGACGGAATAGCGAACCCTGGTGAGAATATAAGGTTTAAATTTCGACTTAAAAATTATACCAATTTTAATATAACCAACATAAATACCTATTTATACAAAGTTGAAAGTCCCTATATCTCACAGGTTAATATTCCAGATAATTTAACAATAAGTATACTTCCAAATGGCACTTCAGATTGGCTGCCGGATGAATATTGTTCCTTAAACATTTACGAAGGGATACCTACTCCCTATATAGGTAGAATAATTTTACAACTTAATGATGACAAGGAAAATAGTTGGCTTGATACGCTCAGTTTTACGGTGCAGGAATTTATCTATCCTCCAATCGACACACTCCCGATGCACAGCAGTGGATATTCAGAAGGAACTTTTAGAATCCGCTTAGTTGATTACAGTCAGTTAAAAGATAATTATTACAAAATCACTATTAATAAACCTTCGCCAGTTAATATCACTTTTAATTTGATAAATACACAAACCAATGATTCGTTACTAAAAAATCATGAACTTCCTGATCCGTGGTACGGGCATAATATACCGGTTACTGATGGTTTTAGGATTAAAAGAGGAAATTTTACAACTTTATCCGGGGCAAAAAAATGGGATTATACATCTTCTGCTAACAAATGGTTTACAGGTGTTCGGGGATGGTTATATTATATGGACATCAGTTGCGATAACCGCGGCTTCATCACATATCCCAGGATAGGAAGATACGATAATTTAGTCAGTTCGTTACCTCCCGATTCTTTAAAAATAGTTGAAATCCGATTCAGCGAACATAATACTCAAAGAGCATATCGGTGTATTGAAGGATTTTCAATTCGTCCTCCCAGAGGAATAATCCATCCGGAATTCCGCCCCTTTGTAATAACGGACTCAGTTGGATTTGGATATTGGTATCAGGATCACGAAATGTATCCATTAGGGAACCCCGCATTAGGCAGAACAATTCCATTTACAGTTTGGGAAATAGATAATAAAACAGGACTGGAAAGACAACTTGATGTTGCAATTATCGAAAGAAACGATACATTATATAAAATTATGGCAGGCTCAACTGGAAATGATTCTCTTGTTTACATTTACAAAGGCAATGTCGATGGAAAATGGAACCCTTCACCATTAAATAATTTTATTAGCCAAAGTGGAGATGAAGTAATATTAATACTTAATACTACTTACTCAGATTCCCCGAAAGTACAATATACAGTTCGAGGAGACTGGAGGAATCGCCAATATCCGTATCAGTACGCTGTTTGGATGCGGCGATTGAATTCTACCTCAATATACACTGATGGCGATGTACTTGAAATAACACCCTACTTCCCTCTTACCGAAAATGATGTATTTGTATTCAATCCTCTAAAATTATTATCAGTTGAAAACCAAAATCAAATTCCGGACAAGTTTGCTCTTTGCAACAACTATCCAAACCCTTTCAACCCGCAAACAGCTATTCGTTACGATATGCCGGTTGCCGGAAAAGTAGTTTTGGAAATTTACAATTTGCTTGGACAAAAAATTAGAACATTAATTAATGAAGAACAAGAAACCGGTAGATATTCTGTAGTCTGGAATGGATTAACGGATAATCAGAATCTTGTTTCATCAGGAGTGTATTTTTACAGACTCGTGGTGAGTTCATCGAATCCATTGAGAAGCGATAATTACACAATAACAAAGAAGATGGTTTTAATACGATAAAATTACAAAATATTTGGATAGAACAATGAAAAAACTATTTATCTTCACAACAGTTGTTTTAATTGCATTATTTGTTTGGAGCG
The DNA here is from genome assembly GCA_030682385.1 of Bacteroidota bacterium. GTDB lineage: Bacteria > Bacteroidota > Ignavibacteria > UBA10030 > BY39 > JASEGV01. The sequence goes on along the minus strand of JAUXOG010000098.1, from coordinate 167 downwards.
TTGAAGGTGGTGTCGATGCTCAAAAACAAAAAACTATTTTCGATTTCAAAAAACAATCTTCTCCTCAATCACCATTAATTATCGAGCGGAAAAAAATGGACGTGAACCGCATCTCTGCCTGGTTCCGAAATGACGGTGAGTTTTATTCAGACCATTCGACTACAGGA